>CAYMBY010000047.1:0-2741 GCA_964388815.1 uncultured Butyrivibrio sp.
CACAATGGAGTTTTCAAGAGAGCCGCTTTATCCGCTGTATCTTGCTTTTTTCCGCAGGATCTTCGGGTCACAGACGCAGCTGTACGGACAGCCGCTGTATCTGTTCCCGGCGATTCTGGGGCAGAGCATTTTATGGGGATACGCAGCGTGGAGCGTCGGCAGATTTCTGTATGAGGCGTATGACCGTGAAGGCCATGAAAAAAGAGCGCTTGCGGCAGGAACGCTCGGCATACTGCTGCAGCTGGCCGTGCCGCTTTTAAACCGCTTTGCAGCGATCCGCGGATCCATGTATTCGGAATGCATCATGACGGAGAGCCTTGCCATGCCGCTGTATGTTCTTCTGAGCCTGCAGCTCTGCAGATGGATCCGTGACCACAGGCGCAGCAGCCTGATTCTGGTACTGACGGATGCATTTCTGCTGATCAGCATCCGCAAGCAGATGGCGATCGGGCTGATTCTGTTTCTGTGCATTTCCTGCCTGTATGATGTATTCCGGAAGAAGAACCGGAATCTGAAGCGCTTTCTGTACAGCGTACTTCTGTCGGTGCTGGTGCTGCTGGCAGCCAAAGGACTTGATTACAGCTATAATTATCTGCTGCGCGGTGTATGGATGGAGCATACCGGTAATTCCAAGGCAGCGCTCTGCACACTGCTGTTCTCAGCGGATGAGTCCGATGCTGCGCTTTTTGACACCTACGGCACACCGGAAGAAAAGGCATTGTTTGAAGAGATCATCCGGCAGGCCGGCGATCAGCAGCTTTTGATCGGTGATGTGCCGGAGGGCGCGGACTGGATGGTACTGGCAGAACATTATGCTGACAGCTATGACGTTATCGGATTTGACATTGCGCAGCCGGTCATCAGGGATTATGTGACATCGCATGAAACACTGGATGCAGTTCATCAGGAACTGAAAATGGACGAGGTCAGTGAAGAACTCGTGCAGGTACTGCAGCACCAGGATAAAAAGGATCTGATCCGGGTTTACGGGGCCAATCTCATCAAGGGACTGATCTGTTCGGACGCGCGGGTCATGCGTGGGCTGAATGAAATCGGGCTTTTGATTTATGTGCTGTTCCTGATTCTGTACGGCATTCTGATGCACAGAAAAGAGGAAGGACTCTGCCTGTTTGCGGAAGTTTCACTGGGCGGAATCCTGATTAACACGGTTGTGGTCGGCGCACTGATTTTCCCGCAGCCAAGATATATGACTTACGGAATGGGGCTGTTCTATACAGCACTGATTCTGATGATGGAAGGAGTATGCAGAAAAAGATGCCGCTGAAAACGGATGCAGTTGTATTTGATATGGACGGAATTCTCTTTGACTCGGAGAGAATGGTGGTGGAGTGCTGGAAGGAGATTGCAGACAGACACGGGATGCAGAACGTGGACAAGGTCTGCAGGAGCTGTACAGGACTGAATGAGGCCGCAGGCAGAGCGAAATTTCTGGAGTATTACGGAGAAAAGCTTCCTTATACAGAGTACAGGAAGGAAATGTCAGCTCTTTTCCATGAAAGATATGATGGCGGAAGACTGCCGCTGAAAAAGGGTGTGCATGAACTGATGAAATTCTTAAAGCAGGGTAGCGTCAGAATCGCACTGGCGTCTTCCACAAGAAGGAGTGTCGTTCTTCAGGAGCTGACGGATGCGGGACTGATTCAGTATTTTGATGCCGTGATCTGCGGGGATATGATAGAGAGAAGCAAGCCTGCGCCGGATATCTTTCTGGAGGCATGCAGGCAGCTGCAGGCAGTACCTGCGTCGGCATACGGCATTGAGGATTCCTATAACGGGATCAGGGCGCTGCACGCGGCCGGAATGCATCCCATCATGGTACCGGATCTTCTGGAGCCGGATATGGAAATGCGGCAGCTGGCCGAAGTCATACTGCCGTCATTAAATGAAGTGATTTCTTATATTGATTGTTCTGATTAACGGGAGAACTGATACATGGTAAAGCTTCTGACGGCATATACCTTTTCTTCGTTTCGTCTGCGGATGGCGAACCATACGGCAGTAAAGAGCCAGCCGAGAAAGGCGCCTGCGGTATTGGAGATCACGTCATCCACCTGACAGTAGCCGCGGCCGGTGATCAGCTGCAGGATTTCCAGGCTGACGCTTCCGATGAAGGCCAGTCCCACGCAGTAGAAGCCGCTTCGAAGAAAGCGGAAGGTAAACGGTACCAGAACGCCGAAAGGCAGAAACATGAGGATGTTCTCTACAAAGCTTGCATCTTCTCCGATGGAAATGCCCAGGATGGAGAACGGGTAGAGCTCTACACCGGTTCTTGATCCGGATTCCCTGGAAAAAAAGGCCTGAAACATTAAAACGGTCAGGTAGGTGACCAGCAGAAAAAACAGAAAAATGTGTTTTCTGTCCGGCTTTCTTCTGTGACAGATATGTATGAATTCAAGAACAGATATGCAGATACATCCGAGTAATATTCCATAAGGCAGGTACTTTACAGGTTCCTGTAAATCAGTGGTAATCTGAGCGGCAAGTTCCATAACTGATACCATAACATCTTCCCTTTCCAGATAAAACAACTTCAATCAAGGTTGTTACCATCCTACAGGTCGAACATTAAAATTACCTAAAAGAAACCTTAAGATTCACAAAAGTTTATGAGATCATTGTACAAAAAAGTGGTACAATAAAGAGGAAAAGTAATCGAATTATCAGAAAATTATGATCGCATGATGCAAAGTGCGATGGAAAGAGAAGTTCCCTGTCAGATG
>CAYMBY010000048.1:0-3051 GCA_964388815.1 uncultured Butyrivibrio sp.
ACAGCACCTTTCCTTCCGCCCGGACCTTACAGCTGTTCTTTCCGGCATTGATCCACACCTCCAGACCGCTGCCTGCTTCATCTTTTCGTGCATAATGAAGCAGGCGCCGGTCTTCATCGCGTTCATGAATCCAGCGAAGGCTCCCCTGCCGCGCTGCCACGCTTTTATTTCTTACTGAAATCAGACACTTCACCTGCGCTATCATATCGTCATATTTTCCGCTGTCAATTTCAGCCCATGGCATGCACCTGCGGTTATAAGGGCCGTCTGCCCCCTCCATGGCAATTTCTGTTCCGTAGTACAGACACACTGATCCCGGCATGGTACACAGTACCGCAAGCTGCTGCAGAAAGGCATCAACATCCCTGCAGCCGGATCTGGCACGCCCCGTATCATGTGTATCCAGAAACTGGAACAGGTTCTCCGTAATCTGCTGCGGATAAAGTGTTTCCACCCGGTTAAGCGCTTCAGTCAGTTCTGTAACCCCGCTTTCCGGATCGTTCCAGAAATTGTGCAGACTGTCCAGAAACGGATAATTCATGACAGAATCATATTCATCTCCCCGCAGCCAGTCCGCTGAATCATGCCATATTTCTCCCAGAAGATACAGTTGCGGATTCAGTGCCTTAAGTTCCTGCCTGAGATGTTTCACAAAAGTATGTGAAACCTCATCGCCCACGTCAAAACGGATTCCGTCGATCTGCCAGTCGCTTACCCAGTGCCTGCACACCTCCGTCAGGAAGGATGCCACCTCTTCATTCCCGGTATTAAGCTTGGGCATTCCCGCATGAAATGCAAAGGAATAGAATCTTCCGTCCTTCGTATCTCCATGCTTCTCATTCAGATGATCTTCATTGACAAAGAACCAGTCAGCATATCTCGAAGCCCTGCCCTTCTCCCGGACATCTGCCCATGGTGCAAAATGATATCCGCAATGGTTGAACACGGCATCCAGCATGATCCGGATGCCCTTTTCATGCGCTTTGCGTACCAGTTCCTTCATATCCTCTTCCGTTCCGAAATCCGGATCGATCCTGTGATAATCATCTATGTCATATTTATGATTGCTCTCGGAAAAAAGAATCGGCGTAAGATAAATTCCGCTGATTCCGAGCTCTTTCAGATAATCCAGCCTGCTGATGATTCCCTGCAGATCTCCACCGTAAAAATCTCCCCAGGTCATATTGTCTTCATCTGCCCATTTCCGGAGTGTCTTGCGTTTGGCACTGCCGCTGCCGCAGAACCTGTCCGGAAAAATCTGATACCATACCGTATCCCTGACCCAGGAGGGAACCTGTATGACATCAACCGGATTGAGCCAGGCAAATTTGAAATACTGATACATTCTGCCCGGTTCCTGAAGCTTCTCTTTTTCATAAAAGTCATCTTCCAGCATACAGACCGTTTCAGCACCTGCGCTGATTTCAAAATAATACTGCAGCCTTTTGTATTCGGGTTTTAATCTGCAGCTCCAGATATTTGCATATCTGAGTTCACAGCAAAGTGTCATGGGGCTTTTCGTACCCGACCACGCCTCATTTCCTGCAATTCCTTCAGTATAGGGATCGCCGTGTATGATGTTTACCGCGGTTACATCTTTTCCGGTACGCAGATTAATGCAGATTTCATCCTTACTGACTGCATAACATTCTGTACCCGCACATCTGTGCATAATCGCTTCCAGTTTCATCCCGTATCTCCTCTTTATGTAAAAACGTATCCTGATGCATTTTTTACAGTTTTTAAAATTATCTACACTTGCATCATACGATTCTACTGGTATAATAGCTTGCATAAAACAGGCTGTAAAATAACACAAAACTATTTTTTCATAGAACAGTCAGAAAGGCCGGAGCATATAATGAATCAATTGCAGATGCACGAAACAAAAACACATGGAGATCTCACCTTTCCGTTTGCAGTCTACGGCGGAAATCTCCCGGAATACATTCACTCCTATCCCCTGCACTGGCATGAAGAATTTGAAATTATCTACATTGCGGCCGGGCAGGGCTGTGTTACACTCTTGTCAGAGCAGCATCTCTGTCATGCCGGTGATATCCTGCTGGTAGCACCGGGCGATCTGCACGCCATTTATCAGTACCATGACTTTCACATGGAATATTTCACGATTCTCTTTCGTTTTTCCCTTCTGGAAGAAAATCCCGATTCTGTCTGTGAACAGCTCTTTCTGCAGCCGATTGCGGAGCACACCGTCGATTTTCCGAGACATCTCTCCGGCACGCACCCGCTGAATGCGCTGCTTCTCCCCTACATAAAAGATCTGACCCGGCACCAGCGCTCTCCGTTCCCGGAATACCGTCTGATGATCAAGTCAGATCTTTATGCCGTTCTGTATCATATCAGCCACAGTGCAACTGCCGCCGGTCCCGATGGCGCCCTCAGAGAAAAGAATGTCCGGAATATGAAATCTATTTTGTCTTATCTCATGCGCTGCTATGCCAGCCCCATCTCTGTCCGGGAAGCCGCAGAAATTGCCGGATACTCTGAAAGCTATTTTATGAAATGCTTCCGCGAAGTAACCGGCAGATCCTTCACACAGTATCTGAATCTCTATCGCCTTGAAATTGCCGCAGAGAAGCTTTTGAATACCGATGCTTCTGTCCTGGAAATCGCACAGGACTGCGGCTATAACAATTTTTCCTATTTTATCCGTTCTTTTTCTGCCAGATTCGGCAGGTCACCCTCCAGATACCGGAGAGATGGACGGGATACGGATATTGGCAGTAACCGCTGAGTCTGCTTCCGTTTTCATTTTCATACAGATTCATTATCAAAAATTCATAATATTTATCATATCATATTCAATTTCTGCTGTTTTGCATGATATAATATGATAAAATCTGCTCCGCCGATTGTAATATCAACTTGGACATCTGAATAAAACAAAATCCATGGCACAGTTTTTGGTAGAATGTAAATCGCCAAACCTACATCTACTAAGGAGAACCGCCACCATGGACTGCTCTTATTCTACCATGCCTGCTCATATAAAGGGAAAACATCTTTCGTATGAGGAAAGAGTACTTA
>CAYMBY010000049.1:0-2270 GCA_964388815.1 uncultured Butyrivibrio sp.
AGTCCAAAATAAGAGAAATAAGACACAAACGGATAGCAGAATACCGCCAGATACCACTTCAATGACGGATTCCGGTAGACATTTCTCAGGAGATAAATCATCAGCGGAATCGAAGCAAACGGAATGCCGAAGGCCGGGAACAGATTGAGAATCCCGTAGGCAAAGCCGCACAGCCAGATCAGGACATCAACATTTACGGATGCCGTATTCTGTACATTTCTGCCGCTGATGCCGATTCCCTCATGCGTCAGGACATCCTTTGCCAGCAGGCTGCAGGAGACCATAGCCACCGCAATTTTAATGAGGTACCCCAGTACATAGGCCGTAAATGCCGGGAAGATCATGTACAGTACGGTATAGAGCGAAAGTTCGGAAGGCAGTGCATTTCTCGTGATGCCGTCCAGAAACGGCACACTCGCATTCTGTGCCCAGAAGGTATGGGTCTGCTTCATCATCCGGAACTGCGGAATGAACAGATCCATATTATCATGCACAGCAATATAGCTGTTTTCGCCCTGAAGAAAATAAAATACGAAAACAGCTATGAAAAAAATTCCTGTACAGATACGGTACCAGTTCTTCTTAATCATTTCCATATGTCCAGTTTACCTGCGAAACAGATTTAAAAGTACGAACCGTACATTGGTCGTAAAATAACGGTGGAACAGTCTCTTCGGATCCTGCATGAGGCGATAGAGCCATTCCATATAGCATTCCTGCATCCAGCGCGGCGCACGTTTGGCCGTACCGGCGCTGAAATCAAATGCCGCACCGACACCCAGCATGATCCCGTTCACTCTGCCGCGATGCTCATACATCCAGTCTTCCTGTTTCGGCGCACCAAGGCCGACCCAGATGAAATCCGGTTTTGCATCATTGATATGCTGTACGATTTCCGCATCTTCTTCTTTGGAAAGTCTGCGAAACGGCGGTGAATACATTCCCGCAATCTGCAGTGCCGGGAATCGCTCATGAAGATTGGCTTCGAGCTGCGCAATGGTTTCCTGCGTACTGCCGTAAAAATAATGGCGATAGCCCTTTTTCTCGGACAGATGCAGAAGTGCCGGCATCAGATCCGGTCCCGCCACACGTTCCGCTTCGTGATGCCCCTTGCGATGACACACGAAAACAAGCGGTTTCCCATCCGGAACCGCCATAATACATTCATTCTGTACCTTGCAGTACATCGGGTTATCATGCGCCATCACAGTGGTATGTACATTGGATACGCACACATAACCGCCGCGATAGGCATCCAGATGCGTCGTCAGCTCATGCATGACGGATCGGATATTGGTAACCGCAATATGAACCCCCAGGATATTACAGGTTCTTCCTGCCGGTAATAACGGGCTTCTATGAACTTTTTTATCACAACATTTTTCTTTATCTGCCACAATCACATCCAGCTATTTCACTTAATTTATTAGATTTCCAGCCCCTTATGGATCATGTCTGCCATATAATCAAGCATTTCGTCTGTCATTCCGGGATATACACCTACCCAGAAGGTATCTCTCATAATGCGGTCCGTATTCTCAAGACCACCGACGATCCGGTAGCCTTCTCCTGCAGCACGCATCTCATCGAAGCAGGGATGTTTGGTCAGATTGCCGGCGAAGAGCATACGCGTCTGTACACCGTTCTGTTCCAGAAACGGCACGAGCCTGTTTCTTCTCTCCGGTTCCTTACAGGTAATGAGGAAGCCGAACCAGCTCGGATTCGAATGTTCACACGGAACAGGCAGGATCAGCTGATCCTGTGTATCTGCAAGTGCACCCTTCAGTCTGTCGAAGTTATGTCTTCTGCGAAGTACAAACGAAGGGAACTTCTCAAGCTGTGCGCAACCGATTGCAGCCTGCAGGTCTGTTGCCTTCAGATTGTAACCGAAATGAGAGTATACATATTTATGGTCATAGCCAAGCGGAAGTTCGCCGTACTGTCTGTCAAAACGGTGTCCGCACATGTTGTCATGTCCTGAAGGGCAGACACAGTCACGTCCCCAGTCACGGAAGGAACGGGCGATCCGGTTCAGAAGCGGGTCATTCGTATAGACAGCGCCGCCTTCGCCCATCGTCATATGATGCGGCGGATAAAAGCTGGACGTACCGATATCTCCGATAGTTCCTGTCAGTTTCTTCTCTCCGTAGATCTCATATTCACTGCCGAGCGCATCACAGTTGTCTTCGATCAGCCACAATCCGTGGCGTTCGCAGAACGCCTTCACCGCATGCAGATCAAAGGGATTTCCCAGTGTGTGTGCGATCATG
>CAYMBY010000050.1:0-18498 GCA_964388815.1 uncultured Butyrivibrio sp.
TAGCCGTAAACGCTGGCCAAACCCGGACTAAAATTCATGAAATCAGGTTTTAGTCTGTCTTCCGCCCGGGATCAGCCAACAAAGTGCCGTCAAAGCAGCCCCCGGCTGGCCAAATTCATTCCGGAGAAGGAAAAACGCATCACAGGATGAATTTCACAGGAAAACAAGAGTTTCAAAGCAGACCGCTGCCTGCCAGGCGGTCCCCGGCCATCCAGGCAGTCGCCCACCAGACCCCGGCACCAAAGCCGCCAGCCGTCAGCGGCCTGCCCGCGAAACTCCTCTGCTTCAGAGGTTGACATTCACCCGCAGAAGGATATAATTACCAATGATAATTACCTAAGGTAACTATGTAGGAACAGCAATCAAAACCAGCAATCAAAACCAGCAATCAAAAACACCAATCCAAAACAAAAATCTGAACAATCGGCATGAAACTGCCGGAAAGGGTGCAGGAAATGAACACAGAGACAACGAGCGAATTCTTTGGCGCCTGCCATGAAGCCAGGAAAATTGTGGAACTGATGCCGAAGCTCCCCAAGGGAATGAAGCCCGGGCACATCCATGTGATCGATATCATATACCAGCTGCAGCAGAGCGGCCGGGATGTCAGGGTCAGCGACATCGGCGCCACGCTGCATGTGACGAATCCCGGGATCACGAGACTTGTGAACGAGCTGGTGGAACTGAAGGCCGTGCAGAAAGTGCAGAGTGAAACGGACCGCAGAGTGTTTACTGTCAGCCTGACTGCGACCGGACTGAAATATTACAGGAAATATCTGGAAGAATATCATCGGACAATGGCGCAGAAGTTCTCCGGCATTTCGGAGAAGGATATGAAGACAGCGGCCCGTGTCATGCATGAAGTATACCGGATTATGTCAGACGGAAATATGGAGATCGGCTGAACCTCCCGCAGCCGGCATCTGACCGGAATAGCAACAGACCCCGCAGCCGGTATTTGATCGGAATAGCAACAGACCCCGCAGCCGGCATCTGACCGGAATTGCAACAGACCCTGCGGCCGGTCCTGAAATCAGAAAGGATACAGAAATAAATGGAAAACGAATTTGAACGGAAACTTGATCTGAAACTGATCCTGTCGATCATTGCGGCAGGACTGATGTCTTTTACCGGCGTTGTGGTGGAAACGTCCATGAATGTCACATTCCCGACCCTGATGAAGGAGTTCGGCGTGGATACGGCGACCGTGCAGTGGATAACCACAGGCTATCTGCTGGTGCTGTCGGTTATCATTCCGCTGTCGTCATTTCTGAAAAAGAGATTTCGCATGAAGCAGCTGTTTCTCTTTGCCATCATCATATTCATTATTGCAACTGTGATGTGCATGACGGCGCCGGATTTCTGGCTGCTGCTGGCGGGCAGACTCCTGCAGGGCGTGGGCACGGGAATTGCACTTCCGCTGATGTTTAACATTGTGCTGGAGCAGGCACCGTATGAGAAGATGGGCTTCATGATGGGTGTGGCTTCACTGGTAACAGCGATTGCACCGGCAGTCGGACCGTCTTTTGGCGGACTGATCGTCAATACACTTGGCTGGAGAATGATCTTCGTATTTCTGCTCCCGCTCCTCGTGATCTCCATGCTGATGGGAATCTATGCAATCAGGCAGTCGTCGGTGACAGAGCGTATTTCTTTTGATACTTACGGGTATCTTTTCCTCATCATCTGTTTCGTGTGCTTCATCTTTGCAGTGAATCTGGCCAGCAGTCATGGCTGGATCAGCGTACAGGTAACGGGACTGTTCCTGATCAGCCTTGCAGCGCTGATTGCATTTGTGAAACGCGCATCAGGAACGGACAGACCGCTGATCAGGGTGGAGGTGTTCCGGACAGGAAAGTTTACGTTCAGCGTGCTGTATCTGCTGCTGATTCAGTTCATCTGTCTGGGCGTCGGATTCCTTCTGCCGAATTTCGCACAGCTTGTCATGGGAGACAATGCGCTGACTGCAGGCTGCATTCTGCTGCCGGGCTGTATTGTCGGCGCACTTCTGACACCCTTTACGGGGAAACTTCTGGATAAATGCGGTGCAGCACTGCCGATTCTGATCGGTGCGGCATCTGCACTTGTCGCTGCGGTTCTGTTCGCCCTGTTCGTCCGCACGGCCACTACGGCGGAGCTGACCGGGATCTATATGTTTTTTGCAGCCGCGCAGGGATTTACGGTCGGAAATATCATGACCAATGGCCTCAGGAGTCTTCCGGATGCCCTTAATGCAGACGGCAATGCGGTATTCAGTACGTTCCAGCAGCTGGCGGGAGCCATCGGCACTTCCGTTGTATCCACAATCGTGGCGGCTGCGCAGCAGAAATATCCGGATGACATGGCAACCGGAACAATGTGCGGAACACAGAATGCATTTGTGCTTTTGCTGGCAATGTCCGCAGTAATGGCATTTTGCGCCGTTATGGCGGTCCGCCGCAGTAAAACGTGATATAATCGTGATATCAGACAGCATTGAGCTGCCTCAGGGAAAGGCGGATGAATATGCTTGATATGGCGATACCTGAGATTGCAGAACCGCAGATCTGCAGGAATGAGAATCCTGTGCATTCGGATTTCATTGATGCAGGCAGAGCCGGAGAAATCTGCATAGCCATGCAGTATCCGGTTTTGCAGATGAAACATGCAGTGGCAGACTGTTTTGTGAGAGAAGAAGTGTATGAGCGGCTGCTGCGTGTACAGCAGAAGCTTCCGGAAGGATTGCGTCTTGTCATCTGGGATGCCTGGAGACCGTATGCGCTGCAGGAGGAACTTTTTTATGCGTATTCGGATAAGATCATTCAGGAATTCGGACTGCAGAATGCAGACAAAGAGCAACAGAACCGCATCATCAGCAGATATGTATGTCTTCCGACCAGAGAGAAATTCAGAACGCCGGTGCATACAACGGGCGGCGCAGTGGATGTCACGCTTCGAACGAAAGACGGAGCTGACCTTCCGATGGGAACGGCGTTTGATGAAATGACAGACAGGACACATACTGCCTGTTATGAGAAGGAAACGGGTGAGGAACAGGCAGCTGTGATCCGCCGCAACAGAAGACTGCTGTACTATGCCATGACAGCAGAAGGGTTTACCAATCTGCCCTCCGAGTGGTGGCATTATGACTATGGGGACCGGTTCTGGGCATATTATACCGGGCAGCAGATCATGTATGATGAAGTTTACGACAGGGAGAAGGTTCATGCAAAATAAAGAGAGTAAAGAAGCTGCAAACCGGAAGGATGATGCAGTCAGAAAGATCTACAGAAAAGATATCAACAAAGGATATTTCATACTGTATCTTTCAGTGTTCATTATTATCGTAGTCGGAGAAATCATTCTGTACAGGCTGGAGGATAATTTCTCCATTGCGGAGCTGTTCCGTGATCTGATCGGTAACCTGATGGGGGTTATGGCGGCATTTCTCATTTTTGATATTGCGCATGAGAAGATGTCCAAGGATGCCTATGCGAGTGAAGTTTCAGAGCAGATTCTGGATACGCTGATGTATCATCCGGAGACTATGGAACTTTATGAAAATGATCAGAAAAAAACATTTGTGAATGCCTTTATCGGTTCCATTGTAGAGGATCAGGATGTCAGCGAGATGATCAGCAGTCACCTCAATACGTATCTGCTGACAGCAAAGGATTTTCAGAATAATCCGGAGGTTACCGAAAAAGACTGTCGCATCAAGACTGCGTTTTCCTATCGTTTTGTACTGGAAGAGGACAGAAAGGCGGCATTTGGTGATCTGAAGGCGCCGGTGGTTGACGGGCGGGATCCCTATTTTTATGTGCAGGAGGAGCTGCTGTACAGAATCAAATACCTGAATCCGAAGGGCAATTATACGGACTCCCATGTTCTGAAGATGGGATTTATTTATGACAATGAGAAACTGGACAGGTTCCTTCGCGGCAACAAGAGTCAGCAGAACAACCTGGTGCTCAGAAACTGCATCTTCCGTGAGAATCTGGACATTGAAGAGGAAGATAAAAAGCTGTTTCAGGATATGGCGGGCGACAAAGAAGCATTGATAAGTCTTGTGAAGAAAATGATCCGGCCGCATCTGAAAATTGATAATATGTCCGGGAAACTGACAGATGTTGAGGTGATCGGGAACAGCGGTGTGATCATCTCGTTTACCATAGACCATGATCTCGAAGCAATGGAACATGATATCAGTCTGGTATTTCATATGCCGAAGAAATGGAACGGAATCCTGGAGGTTGCACTGGTTGAGCCGACGAAGAATCCGCATATCTCGCTCAGCTACAATGAAGATATGATGGATGTCGAAATGTATTCCTTCCTGAATAAAGGTGAGTCCTCCGCTTACGAGAATGCATCGGAGAATGAAAACGGTGTTTACAGTATTTCCATCAGTGACGAATGGGTATTTCCGATCAGCGGGGTTGTATTTCCGGTAAAGAGAAGAGAATGAAAAAAGAGGCTGCAAAGAATGCGTAAAATACATTCTTCACAGCCTTTATTTTTACTGGTGATTTACGTTGTCCTTAACCACAACATCGTGAGCGCCGCCTTCTACAATGGAAACGCTGCTGACGAGTGTGATTCTTGCCTTCTCCTGCAGTTCCTTGATATTCAGTGCGCCGCAGTTGCACATGGTGGAACGGATCTTGCTGGCAGTCAGTTCAACACCGTCATGAAGAGATCCGGCATAGGGAACATAGCAGTCAACACCCTCAACGAAGGAGAGCTTTTTTGCTCCGCCCATATCGTATCGCTGCCAGTTACGTGCTCTGGCACTTCCTTCGCCCCAGTACTCTTTCATGTAATTGCCGTTTACCATGACCTTGTTGGTCGGGCTTTCATCAAAGCGTGCAAAGTAGCGGCCCAGCATACAGAAATCGCAGCCCATGGCAAGAGCCAGTGTTACATGATAATCATAAACGATACCGCCGTCAGAACAGATCGGAACGTAGATGCCTGTTTCTTCATAGTATTCGTCACGGGCCTTTGCCACTTCGATGACTGCAGTTGCCTGTCCGCGTCCGATACCTTTTGTTTCTCTTGTGATACAGATGGATCCGCCGCCGATACCGATCTTGACGAAATCAGCACCTGCCTCTGCCAGGAAGCGGAATCCGTCACGGTCCACAACGTTGCCGGCACCGATTTTGACACTGTCGCCGTATTTCTCACGAACATACTTCAGAACAATTGCCTGCCATTCGGTATAGCCTTCACTGGAATCAATACACAGAACATCCGCACCTGCTTCGATCAGTGCAGGGATACGCTCTTCATAATCTCTTGTGTTGATGCCTGCGCCTACAACATATCGTTTCTGGGAATCCAGAAGCTCGTTCTTATTCCCCTTGTGCTGTTCATAATCCTTGCGGAAAACGAAGGAAAGCAGGTGATCATCCTTATCGACAACCGGAAGTGAATTCAGTTTGTTGTCCCAGATGATATTGTTGGCTTCCTTAAGACTTGTTCCTTCGGGAACAGTCACCAGTTTCTCGCGGGGTGTCATGAAGCCGCTGACCTTATCGTCAGGGGACATTCTGCTGACACGGTAATCCTTGCTGGATACGATGCCGACCAGTTTGCCGTGGGCGGTTCCGTCATCTGTTACAGCAACCGTGGAATGACCTGTGGCAGCTTTTAATTCCAGGATATCAGCAAGTGTCTGGTCAGCACGGATGTTGGAATCCGATACGACGAAGCCGGCCTTGTATGACTTTACATTTCTGACCATAGCTGCCTGGCTCTCTATTGTCTGGGATCCGAAGATGAAGGATACGCCGCCTTCTTTTGCCAGCGCGATTGCGAGCTTGTCATCTGATACGGACTGCATGATGGCGGAAATCAGCGGGGTGTTCATTGAAATCGGGGATTCTTCTCCCTTTCTGAATTTTACCAGCGGGGTTTTGAGAGATACATTTGCAGGAGTATGCTGTGTTCCTGAATATCCGGGTACCAGCAGATACTCTCCAAAAGTGTGTGACGGTTCTTCGTAATAATATGCCATGATAGCCTCCTTGAAAAAAGTAATTGGATGTCTTTTATATGATAGGAATAATTTATATCAGAAATGACATTCAGAATTGAATTTCCTTGTATTCTACAATATTATTTTAATAAGTAACAGAACTTTTTTCTGATTTTGATAAAAAAGGAACTGAAATAGCTTACAGCTGCCAAAAAACAGTGCAGGGGATGATCATATGATGAAACATGATGCAATATCGGACAATGGAACAAACGTCAGGCACAGGCTCGCGGATGCGCTGGAATCCTGTATGCGCGATGCGCCGCTTGAAAAGATTACGGTGCGGCAGATCACGGATACCTGCGGGGTTTCGCGGCAGACCTTCTACCGGAATTTTACGGACAAGTATGATCTCATCAACTGTTATTTTGATGAGCTTCTGAACAAGTCATTTCAGCATATGGGCTATGGCAATACGGCATACGACAGCCTGGTGCATAAATTTACCTATATTCAGGAAGAAAAATTTTTTTTCAAGGCAGCATTCAGAAATGACTCGCAGAACAATCTCCGGGATCATGATATCCGTATGATCATGGACTTCTACAGGAATCTGATTGCGGGTAAAAAAGGTTCCTTTCCGGAGAAGCAGTTCGGAGGACTTCTGGAGATGTACTGTGTTGCATCGGTACACATGACGCAGCAGTGGGTGCTGAAGGGCTGCAGGGATACGCCGCAGAAGATGGCGCAGCTCATGATTGAAGCCATGCCGCCGCGGCTTTCGGAGCTCTTTTCACAGCTCGGCATTCTGGACTGAACCGGTCCGGAGCCACGGGCAGTGCTGATTCCCGGAAAAACTGCCAAAAGACAGCGGATAATTTTGGTGCAAAACAACGAAGTTTGCAGATAAGTTACACTCAGCCCCGAGTGTAACTTATTTTTTGGTTCAGGTCAAATTATACTGGAGTATGTGAGGGGTAAGATATCAAAAACACAGATAATTTACAGGAGGGTACAGATTATGGCAAACAAAATTTCGTTAAACGGAACATCTTATCATGGACACGGTGCAATCTCTGAAATCGTAGGAGAAGTTAAGAGCAGAGGCTTTCACAAGGCTTTTGTCGCATCTGATCCGGATCTTGTAAAGTTCGGCGTAACGGCAAAGGTTACGGCGCTTCTGGATAAAGAAAACATGGCATATGAGATTTATTCGGATATCAAACCGAATCCCACGATTGAAAACGTTCAGCACGGCGTGATTGCATTCAAGGCTTCCGGTGCTGACTATATCATTGCCATCGGTGGCGGTTCTTCCATGGATACGTCCAAGGCAATCGGCATCATCATTGCGAATCCGGAGTTCACGGATGTCAGAAGTCTTGAAGGCGTTGCACCGACGAAGAATCCGTGTGTACCGATTATTGCGGTTCCGACGACAGCAGGTACGGCAGCAGAAGTTACGATCAACTATGTCATCACAGATGTTGAGAAAAAGAGAAAGTTTGTCTGCGTAGATCCTCATGATATGCCGATCGTGGCAGTTGTGGATCCGGATATGATGTCTTCCATGCCGAAGGGTCTGACCGCCAGCACAGGTATGGACGCACTGACACATGCCATTGAAGGCTACACCACACGTGCCGCATGGGAGATGACGGACATGTTCCACATCGAAGCAATCCGTCTGATCGCACAGCATCTGCGCGGCGCAGTTGCCGGCACACCGGAAGGCCGTGAGGGCATGGCACTTGCACAGTATATCGCAGGAATGGGATTCTCCAACGTAGGTCTGGGCATCGACCATTCCATGGCGCATACACTCAGCGCTTATTATGACACACCGCACGGTATGGCATGCGCACAGCTCCTTCCGATCTCCATGGAATTCAATAAGGATTACACAGGAGAGAAGTATAAGGAGATTGCAAAGGCATTCAATGTAGCAGGTGTGGATTCCATGAGTCAGGAAGAGTACCGCGATGCAGCCATTGCAGCAGTAAAGAAGCTGTCAGAGGATGTAGGCATTCCGGCGAAGAATGAACGCATCAAAGAGGAGGATCTTTCCGCACTGGCAACAGATGCACTGCATGATGCCTGCTATCCGGGCAATCCGCGTGAAGCGGACAAGGATCAGGTCATCAGCATGTTCCGTCAGCTGATGTAAGATTGATAAGAGATTGCTTCATAAGTTCTGCATTTTCAGGGGCTGCCTTTTCGGGCAGCTCCTTTTGCATTTGCGGAACCCGCGAAGCGGGCTCTATTGAAGTGAACTGCCATTGCAGTTCATTTCAATTACTCAATTGTAATCTGAGATTTCATTTTGCTATACTGAATGACTCCGGTGGCGTGAAAAAGACGGGGCTGATTACAGAATACAACGATGAGAATACTCGTGTTGATGAAAGCGGCAAATAAATATGGCACATAAGGCGCTTATACTTGCGCTAAGAAAAATCAGGACAGATAAAATTTGGAGCACGCTTCAATAGGAGACGGAGAAATGTCAGATTTTCGGCAGAATACGTACTGAAATGGAGAAATTGAGGCCATCCGTACGTATCAGCCGAGAGCCGTGAAGCCGTGAGCCGAGAGCCGGGAAGCCAGGAAGCCATGAGCTGAGGCTTTGCATTAATGAAATAAATAGAATGCCTTATTTTGCCAAAATAGGAGTCTGTTTTATTGTAATCCGGGTGTATACTGACAGAAGTGATTCACAAAAAAGAGGAAAAATGAGGGGAAATTAAAATAAGTAAAATGAAAAAAGTATTACCTGTGCTTCTGATGATCTGGCCGTATCTGCCGATTCTTCTGATTTTTGTAGAAGATCCGTCAGGGATACTGCCGTTTGTATTCGATGGACTTGCGGTTCTGGTTTATATTCTCAATATTATCAATGCGTTTACCTATAAGAGTGCAAATCAGGCCAAGGAGCTTGCACATTATGATATGGTGATCAAACTGGTGCATATTCCGTTTTATCTGATGATTTTTGTCTTCGGGGTTTTGATGCTTGCAACAATGCTGGTTCCGGCGCTGACAGGTGTGGCGCCGATTGTGATTATCATGCTGGCAATTGTGGATGCACTGCTGATGGTTACCTCCTCCATGTACGGGGTGAGCGCAGCGTTAAAGGGAGTCAGGAGCGGTCAGATATCCGGTGGAAAGGCAGTGCTTCTGACCGTGATGCATTTCATATTCGTGCTGGATGTGATCAGCGCCATCATTCTGTATACGTCGATGAAAAAGAGTGTGCCGGAGGCAGTGCAGCAGAATGCATAAGAAGATAAGAGAAATATTACCTGTGATCCTGATGGTCTGGCCGTATCTGTTCTACGCACTTTGCTTTGCAATTGGTGCAATGGAGAGCATAGGAACTGTTCTGTTGTGTATATACGTAGTACTTACGATTCCGGTTTATATCATCAGTATTGTAAATGCATTTACGTATAAAAGTGCAGATCCGGCAAAGGAGCTTGCACACTATGATATGCTGATCAAGCTGGTACATATTCCGTTTTATCTGACAATCCTTGTCACCGGGGGGATGCTGGTGGGGACAATGGCGTTGGAAACGGTGCTTTCGGGTTCGACATATGAGGGTCAGTTTTTGCTTGGCATGCTGGTAACCGTGGCTGCGATGCTGATGATTACCTCCTCCATGTATGGGGTGAGCGCAGCGGTAAAGGGAGTCAGGAGCGGTCAGATATCCGGCGGAAAGGCAGTGCTTCTGTCCGTGATGCATTTCATATTCGCGTTGGATGTGATCAGCGCCATCATTCTGCATGCATCGATGAAAAAAAGTGTGCCGGAGGCAGTGCAGCAGAATGTATAAAAGACAGTTACATTTTTGAGATCATGGCTTCATAAAGCGCTTTGGTCTGGCGGTAGATTTCTGCATCGGAAATGCCTTTGGAATCTTCACCCCAGACAGAGATGGCAGCGCCGGCGATGCCGGTGGTACTTTTAAGCCTGGTGCCGTCTTCACCGTCCCAGCAGTGCAGGTCCCAGTGCGCCTTCAGGTCATTTACCATATAGGCACGGTCTTCAGTGCTGTCATTGTCTGCGGAAGGAATATAGTACAGATAATAGGAGTTATACAGTAGCACCTGAAAGCCCAGGGACTGCAGCTGCGCGGCAGAAACGCGGGACGCTCTTCGCGCACTTTTTTCATCCGGATCTTCCGTATCTCCGTCATAGCTCCAGTAGGTAACCTGGATCTTCCGGCTGATCTTCCGGATATTGCTTTTGGTCAGCAGATCGTTCCAGATCCGCACGGTATATCCCTTCTTCATGAGGAGACCGGAGATCTGGCTGATGTATGCGGCAGCGTCTTCATCTGTCGCGGAGAAGAGCTCATCACAGCCGATATGGAAGTAGCGGCAGCCCTGAAAAAGAGCAGCATATTCGTCGTACAGTTTCTGAACGAAAACGACGGACTGCGGATCCGAGAGATCCAGTTCGCCGTCATCTGCCTGCAGATCGCAGGCTTCTTTCTGTGAAGAATTCTCAGCCAGTTTCAGGAAACCGCCCATGTGTGCCGGTGCGTCGATTTCCGGTACGAGATCCACATTCCTTTTTTGGGCATAGGTGATCAGATCCTTTATTTCTTTATCTGTGAGGAAAAGTCCTTTGGTACGGGGATTACGGCAGGCACTGTCTGCCGTTTTGTCCGCTTCCTTTTCCGTCTGTCCCAGAAAGGCACATTCGATGCCGACATTCTCATTGTCTGTCAGATGCAGCTGCAGAAAACTGCCGGAACGCCCGGCGAGCAGGTCGATATATTCCCGCAGCTCTTTTGGAGAATAGTATCTTCTGGCACAGTCCAGCGTGATGCCGGCCTGCACAGGCTGTGCGGCGCGGACCCTGCCTGCGGCGGGACTTCCGGTCAGGTCTCCGGTCAGACCGAAAGCCAGTAGAATACTCATGACGATGCAGAATATTTTTTTTGACATAAAAGCTCCATTGATTTTTCTTACAGCATACGCTTCCATAACATGCTTGACAAGTATCCGAATTCGGACTATTCTAAGACAAGAGTCCGAATTCGGATACTTTTTGCGCTGACACGGTAACCATGGCCGGCAGAAGATGGAGAATTATGGCGGATCAGATGAAAGATCAGTTGAATCAGCTGAACAGAATGTACAAGGAAATGGACGATATATACAGAAGGCAGGCGGCCCGGTTTGATCTTTCCGATGCGGCGTTCTGGGTCCTTTATACACTTTGCAGGGAAGAGGCGGAAATATCACAGAACGAACTCTGCACCATGTGGTTTTTCCCGAAGCAGACGGTCAACTCGGCAATTAATGTGCTGGTGAAAAAAGAATATGTAACACTGCAGCAGATTCCGGGCACAAGGAATCGCAAGGCGGTAAAACTGACGGATAACGGACAGAAGTTCTGTGAACAGAGTATCCAGCCCCTGATCCGGGCGGAGGATGATTCCTTCATACAGATGGATGTGCAGGAAAGAAAAATCTTTCTGCAGCTGTTCCGGAAACAGATCGATTCAATGAAAAAATCGCTTCAATCCGTCTGAGGTTGGAGCGTTTTTTTTATTCAGTGAAAGGCTTTGAAATTATGAGAATACATTTATCGGATCATTTTAACTATAAAAGGCTGATTACCTTTGTAATGCCGACGATTATCATGATGATTGTGACTTCCATATACAGCATTGTGGATGGCGTTTTCGTTTCCAATGTCATCGGTAAAAATGCGTTTGCAGCAGTCAATCTGATGATGCCGGCCCTGATGGTAATCGGGTCCTTCGGCTTCATGATCGGAACCGGCGGAAGTGCGCTGATTTCCAAAACACTGGGCGAAGGGGAGGGAGAGAAGGCAAACAGGTACTTTTCCATGCTGATTCTGATCATTGTGGTGGTCGGGATCTCTTTTTCCGTGATCGGCTTCATACTGATGGGAACCATTGCAGAGCTGCTGGGAGCAACCGCTGCGACCATGGGATACTGCACGGTATACGGCAGAACCGTGATTGTGGGGATGACGTTTTTCATGCTGCAGAACACTTTCCAGAGTTTTCTGGTGACAGCGGAGAAGCCCCGGATGGGACTTGCGGTTTCCATAGGTGCGGGATTCTGCAATGTGTTTCTGGATTTTCTGTTTGTCTATGTGTTCCGGATGGGCGTATTCGGCGCTGCATTTGCAACGGCATTCAGCCAGGGCGTTGGTGCGCTGATTCCGCTGATCTATTTCGGAAGGCCCAATAACAGCAGGCTCAGACTGGTCAGAACACAGATGGACTGGAAGGCATTCGGACAGGTATGCCTGAACGGCTCTTCAGAAATGCTGACCAGCATTTCCGCATCGATTGTCGGCATGATCTATAATTATCAGCTCATGCATGTAGCAGCGGAAGACGGTGTGGCAGCCTATGGCGTCATCATGTATGTATCCATGATTTTCCAGGGATTTTTCTTTGGCTATGCCATCGGCTGTGCACCGATTATCGGATACAATTATGGTTCCGGGAATCAGACGGAGCTGAAGAACATGTTCAGAAAGAGCCTGATACTGATCGGCGGTATGGCAGTGCTGATGAAGTTGTCGGCAACCGTGTTTGCACCTGCACTTGCCGGGATTTTTGTCGGCTATGATGCGGATCTGCTTGCCATGACGACAAACGGACTGCAGATTTATTCCTTCGCATTTTTACTGAGCGGTTTCAATATTTTCGGTTCTGCATTTTTTACGGCGCTCAGCAACGGACCGGTATCGGCAGCCATTTCATTTCTGCGTACGCTTGTATTTGAAGTGTCCGCGGTGCTGCTTCTGCCGCGCATTTTAGGAATTAACGGGATCTGGTCGGCGATTACGGTTGCAGAAGCAATGACGCTTCTGGTTACGACGTTTTTCCTGATCAGAAACCGCAACAGATATCACTATGCCTGATCAGTGTCCCATTGCCATTTCATAGAGCTTGCAGTATTCACCGTGGAGCTGCATCAGCTCTTCATGTGTGCCCTGCTCTTCGATTCCGTTGTCGGTCAGAACGAGAATGCGCTGTGCATTCCGGATGGTGGAGAGACGGTGTGCGATGACGAAGGTCGTGCGGTTCTTTGCGAGTTTTTCCAGAGAATCCTGCACGACCTTTTCGCTTTCATTGTCGAGCGCACTGGTCGCTTCATCGAAGATCAGCACTGGCGGATTCTTTAAGAATACACGGGCGATGGACAGACGCTGTTTCTGCCCGCCGGAGAGCTTCACGCCGCGCTGTCCGATATCGGTGTCATAGCCGTCCGGCAGGGACATGATAAAGTCATGTGCATTGGCATTTCTGGCAGCCTCCACGATTTCTTCATCTGTGGCGTCCGGTTTGCCGTAGCGGATATTTTCTGCGATACTGCCGCTGAACAGGTAGACGTCCTGCTGCACGATACCGATATGGTCACGCAGGCTCTTGACTGTGACGTCCCGGATATCCTGTCCGTCGATTCTGACACATCCGTCAGTTACTTCATAGAATCTCGGAATCAGGCTGCAGAGGGTACTCTTGCCGGCACCGGAAGGGCCGACCAGAGCGACATAGGCGCCGGCAGGCACATTCAGATCAATATGGTCCAGAACCGGTGCGGTTTCCGGTGAATAGCGGAAGGTCACGTGCTCAAAGGAGATTGCACCCTTTACATTCCGGAGCGTTGTTGCATCCGGACGGTCCTGGATATCCGGGTCGATGTCCAGAATCTCACGGAAGCGTTCGAAGCCGGAATAACCGTTCTGGAACTGCTCGGTGAAGTCGATCAGTGTCTTGATGGGATCGGTAAAAACATTGATATAGAGCAGGAAGGTAATGAAGTCTGTGACGCTCACGACCTGCTTCGTAATCAGAAGGCCGCCGGATACAATGACCAGAATATTGATCATTGCGGTAAAGGCGGTGAGGCCGGACTGGTAGCAGCCCATATAGAAATAGCTGTTCTTCTTGGCATTTAAAAAGCCGTCGTTTCCTTCACGGAATTTCTGATTCTCAATTTCCTCATTGGCAAAGGACTTTACCACGCGGATACCGGAGAGGTTGTCTTCGATCTGCGCATTGATGCCCGCGATCTTCACCCGGTTCTCGCGGAAGGCTTTTTTCATCCGCTTGTTCAGAACCCAGGCATAGCAGAGCATGAACGGAACGAGGATAAATGCGGCGATGGTCAGCAGGGGGCTGATGTTGATCAGAATAACGAAGGCACCGATGATCTTGATCATCGATATGACGATATTCTCCGGGCCGTGGTGCAGAAGTTCGCTGATGTCGAACAGATCGGTCGTAATGCGGGACATGAGCTGGCCGACCTTCTGGTCATCGTAGAATGTGAAGGAGAGCTTCTGATAATGTGCGAAGATCTCCGCACGCATGTCGTATTCAATTCTGGCGCCCATGACATGACCGTAATTGGCGATAAAAAAATTGCAGTACCACTGCAGCAGAATCAGTGCGACCATAACGCCGCCGATTGTCAGAATCCTGCCGGCAGCGTCAGATGGTGTCATATAGATGACCTTTGACGTCACATAGCGCACGGCGAGCGGGATCATGAGGGCAATGGCTGCCGACAGGATGGCGAAGAACATGTCAGCAAAAAATATTTTTTTATAAGGTTTGTAGTAGGAGAGCAGTTTCCTGAAATTTGTCATATAGAAGGATCCTTTCGGCGGTTCGCAGGAGATTGATCAGAGACCTGTGCATGTAGAAAACTATATGCCAGGATGCCGGGAAATTCAAGTAAACCCGGGGTATAAATAAACAGAGGTGCAATGGCACCTCTGTTTATTGAAAAATCTGATGTTGAAGTTCTGCAGGATCAGTGAATGTCGTAGACACTGCGTACATGCAGGTTCTTTGCGGTGCCCCTCAGAATCTCGACTTCTCGTGTGCCGGCATTCATGTCGAAGTAATTGTCTGACAGAAGGAGCGTTCCGTCTTCATCGGAGATCTCCACGCTTCTGGCATAGGCAGATGCGGTGACGGTGATTCTGTTTCCGGAAACGGTGCAGGTAAGTGCAGGATCTCTGAAACGGAAGAACTTCGGTGCGATGAAGAGCACAGTACCGGAAGAGATGACGGTTCCGTTTTCAAGCGCCTCATAGCTGATATACTGATCCCGCTCCTTTGCATCCGCAAAGTCCTCTTCATCCAGCCAGGTTGCGGAGAGCGGTGCTGCAGAGAGTTTCTTTTCGCCGCGGCGGATGATGGTGCCTGCGGTATCGCGAAGTGCCCACTGCACGGTCAGTTCATGTGCCTTCAGGCTTTCGTTCGTTACGCACAGATGAATCTTTTTCTGCAGGTCATAGGGCTGCGCATTGACATTCGGATCCTGTGTCAGTGTGCTCTCTTCCGCGCAGGAGAGAAGAATCGGTGCGAAGAATCGCTTTGCCATATAGTGCAGCGCTTTCCAGCGGCCGTAGTAATCAATGGATGCCCAGGAGGCAACCGGCCAGCAGTCGTTGAGCTGCCAGTAGATGGAACCCATGCAGATTCCGCGGATACGGCGGAAGTGTTCTACGCCGTAGCGGATGGCATCGGCCTGCAGGAGCTGTGAAGCATACAGCATGGTATCGAAGTCCGTCGGGTACAGGTAGGTCTGCTCAAGGTAATTCATGATCTTGCCGTTTGCTGCGCCGTTTCGCTGATGCTTTTCCATGACATAGGAAAAGATATTGCGGTCTTCCGGCTCGGTAAACTGTTTTACGGTAGCCAGGCAGGGGAAGGACTGGAAACCGAATTCGGACAGGAAGCGGAAACTGAACTTGCGGTATTCCGTAAACGGCTTGTTCCCGTGCCATACATCCCAGTAATGTGCATCTCCGCGGTGTTCGTCACCCGGATTGTCGAAACCGCCGCAGGAAGACGGGCTTGACGGCCAGTAGAAATGCTGCGGGTCTTCTTTCTTCAGAACGGACGGGATGATGTATTCGAACAGCTTGATATAATCACTTCTGTTCTTCATCGGGAAATCGTACCAGGTGGTGGAGGATTCGATTTCATTGTTGCCGCACCAGAGCGCAAGGGATGCGTGGTGGCGGAGTCTTCTGATATTGTCGGTGAATTCTGCGCGTACGCTCTGTTTAAATTCCGGTGTCAGGTCGTAAACGGCGCAGGCGAACATGAAGTCCTGCCATACAAGGAGTCCCAGTTCATCGCAGGCATCATAGAACCAGTCATCCGGGTAGTAGCCGCCGCCCCAGACACGGATGAAGTTGAAGTTCGCAAGCCTGCAGTCTTCCAGAAGATGATGCGTTCTTTCCGGAGTGACTCTTCCCAGAAGATTGTCCTCCGGGATATAATCTGCGCCCATGGCGAAGATCTGCACGCCGTTGATGGTCGGTGCGAAGCTGCTTCCGTGCGCGTCCTTTTCGATGGTCATGGTAATGGTGCGGAGGCCGATTCTCTTTTCACAGGTGTCGAGCACCTTTCCGTCATGCAGAAGTGTCATGCGGACGGTGTAGAGCGGCTGATCGCCAAAACCGTTCGGCCACCAGAGCTTTGGATCGTGAATTTCAATGGTTTCTGTATTATCGGTTTCTGCGATCTTTTTTCCGTCCGGATCCAGAACTTCGGTGTGAAGGGTATAGGCATCTGCGGCAGCGTCATCGAAGAAACGCAGGCTGTGCTTTTCGGAGAGCCTGCGGAAATCAACGCGCAGTCCCAGAGTGACGTCAGAAACGTGGTGATCGGCATCGCTGTGATGTTCCTGCGTGATGTAGACATTTTCAAATCTGGCATCATTTATTCCCAGCAGATTCACATCACGCCAGATTCCTGCATCAGGCAGACGCGGACCCCAGTCCCAGCCGGACATGCAGTGTGCCTTCCGGAGCATGGTGAAACCGTTGATACAGTCAGAAGAGCCGTTCAGCGGATTTCTGGCATAGGATTCACGGAAAAATTTCAGCGGAGAGTGGAAAATAATATGCAGTTCATTTCCCGCTGCTTTCAGCAGAGGGCGAACGGAATATTCAAAGACGCGGTGCATGTTGTCGGCACTGCCGATCAGCGTGTCGTTCAGGTAAATGTCGGCAAGTGTATCCAGACCCATGAACTGCAGAATGTTTTCCTCACACTGCAGCATGGAGGCCTCTGCATCGAAAGAGGTCCGGTATTCATAATCATATTCCATCAGCTTCAGGGCGTCTTCTTCGTTTGCACGGTAGAAGGGATCTTCCATTTTGCCGGCGGCGAGGAGATCACCGTATACGGAACCGGGAACAGCGGCCGGAAGCCACTGCGGATCATTTACCCGGCGCATCTGCCAGGAACTGTTAATTGTTTTTGTAAGCATGAATTTTTTTCCTCCATTCAAGAAGAAATAAAGTGACTGTTGCATCTGTATTTCATCATATCAGTTGCAGCAGGCAGATGCTATAATAAGAATATTGAAAAATAGAACAGATCTATTCAAACGGGGGATATGATGAAACCTTATTATGAAAAAATTGATGTGCTGAAAACGCCGTATGAAGCATTTTCATACACACTTACGCCGGATAACGGGATCGCTGCGCACTGGCATTATTACATGGAAGTAATCTACTTTAAAAGCGGCTGCGGGCTGATCGGGGACGGAACGCTTGAAACGCCGGTCGAAGAGGGGCAGATCGCGGTATTTCCGCCGAAACGGATTCATTCCATCCGGGGAAAAAGTGCATGCTCGGAATATCTGGTTCTGAAATTTGATCCGTATCTCTTCGGCAACGCGGGACCGGGGGTTGCGGATTTCGGAACGCTGTTTGAATGTGCGGCGGCGGATCCGGATGTGCCGATGATCCTGACGCGGGAGATGTTAAGGAGTGCAGAGTACGGAGCCTGTTTTGAGAAAATCATTGAAGAGCTGCAGGCCAGAAGGTACGGTTATAGTCTGGAGATCCGCTGCAGGACGGTCTCTCTGCTACTGGGAATGATCCGGATCTGGCGTGATCAGGGCTTTGATACGGACCGGGCGCTTACGCTGCACAGTGACCTGCGGAGACTGTCGGCCTATATCTATGATCATGCGGGAGAGAGCCTTGAGGTGGAGCAGCTGGCGGAAAACTGCCATATGAGTTATTCCTATTTCGCCAGAATGTTCCGGGAAGTGTACGGGAGAAGCTGCAGTGAATATATCAGCTATGTGCGTGTGAACAAGGTGCGTGAGATGCTGCAGTTCACAGACTCTGATCTTGACTATATCAGTCACGACTGCGGATTTGCAGACTGCAGTCATATGATCCGTGTATTCAGAAAGAGCGAGGGGATTACACCGGGAAAGTACCGGAAGATGCTGAGCAGAAGAACGGATGAAGATGAATGAAAATCAATGAAGATTAATGAAAACCAATGAAAATCAATGAAATTAATGATCAGATGCCGGATCCGCAAAGAAGATCCGGCATCTGATATTGAACCCGAAGCCCGGGCAGGGTGCTCAGTTGTACTTGTAGAAGCCTTCACCGGAGGATTCACCGAGTTTCCCCTGGTCGATATAGCCCTTCAGCATTCTGGCCATACCCTTGAAATTATAGGGTGCCAGGAAGGACGGGAT
>CAYMBY010000051.1:0-30806 GCA_964388815.1 uncultured Butyrivibrio sp.
TATTCCCTGTCCACCTGAATCACACAGTTCAGATGCTCATCTGTTTTTTTCACTCCGCTGCTGATCTGTTCTTTCAGATCCTCCTCGCTGATCACGTATTTAAACGGTGCCACCACATCAAAGATCACATTCGTATGTGTCCTGCCTCTGACGATCCGGAAATCATGAAAACGAAGTATCGGATCAATCCCGTGAATCACTGCTGCGACCATTTTTTTCAGTTCATTGGTATAGGCATCATCCGTCGTAATCGGATCCATATGAATGACGGCCTGGCAATGCAGCTCTTCATCCAGTTCTTTTTCAATATTATCAATCATATCGTGAATTTCCAGAATATTCCCACTTGCAGATACCTCTGCATGCAGAGAAATCATGAATCTGCCCGGCCCGTAGTCATGCACCACAAGATCATGAATTCCCAGAACACCCTCATGCTTCATCACACAGTGCTCAATCTGAGACACCAGTTCTGCCGATGCAGGATTACCCAGCAGCGGGCTGATCGTATCCTTCGCTGCTTCGATTCCAGCCTTTGCAATAAACAGGCCGACCGCCACACCGCAGTAACCATCAATATTGATTCCAGTAAAAAAAGTGAAGACAGAAGATGCCAGTACCACTGAAGTCGAAAAAGCATCTGAAATGCTGTCTGCCGCTGTTGTCATCATCACCGGACTGTTAATTTTCTTCCCTGCCTGGCGGTTATTAAAGTACATATAGAGCTTCACTGCAATGGACACAATCAGGATCAGCGCGATTACCGGACTGAAGGAAAGTGCCTCCGGATGCAGAATCTTGCTGACAGAAGATACCACCAGCTGATATGCCATAATCAGAATCAGAAAGGCCACAATCATCCCGGACACATACTCAAGCCTGCCATGCCCGAACGGATGCTCCGGATCCGGTTCCTGCCCTGCCAGCTTGAAGCCGATCACCGTAATGACCGAAGAGCCCGCATCCGAAAGGTTATTGAATGCATCCGCCATAATGGAAATCGAGTGACTGAGCGTCCCCGCAATCAGCTTGAATACAAACAGGAACACGTTAAAACCGATTCCGATCACGCCATTCAGCATGCCGTATTTCTGCCGGACTTCAGGCCTGTCTGTCTGCTCATAATCTCTGAAAAAAATTCTTGCCAAAAATAAGGTCATAACAACCTCCCATGATGCCGCTTTTTCATTTACATGAACAAGCGCCAGCACTTCTGCCTGTATAAATACGCAGAATACTGACGCTTTATCACCGTCATATTTACTTAGAAAACTATAGCACAGCCGCTTTTTGCGGTCAAGAAAGCGCTCAGGCCTTTTTAAATACGAGGTACAGAAGTCCTCCGACCAGAGCAACCGGCAGAACCACATAGGCAAATGTCCCGACAACCAGTGCAAATACCAGCACAACCGGGAAAATACAGAAAATTACGAGTCCGAGTAAAAATTTCAGAATCCCCCAGGCTGCACGTATGGAAAAACTGATCACACCGCCGCCGAGCGCCAGAATCAGAATAACTGCAAGTAATATTGTCATATCAGGTTTCCTCCATGTCTTTCGACAGTAGCATGTTCAAAAAAAGTTTCTATACTGATTCTATCATATCGCCGATAAAATAAAACCGCTGTCACATCATAATAGCACAGGCTATTTTGATATGGCAGCGTTTTATGAAAAATTAACCTTTTTTCACTGATTGATTATTTCCGGTTCTTCTTATGTGCCCGGCATGTTCTGAAGATCAGGAATCCGAGTCCGCAGAGCGCTGCTGCCAGAAGAATATAATTCCATACCATATTGGTATCTCCTGTGCTTCTGCCTCTGGTTGCCCCCAGTACTGCAGGCTGCTCCTTCTGTGTCGGATCTGTGGATGCGCCCGCAACCGCTGCCTGCTGCCTGTTTACACCAAGTACTGCCGGTGTGGCACCTGTCGGTGTTGTTGTATCTGTAATCGTCGTTGTGTTACCGGTCGTCGTTGTGGTGGTCGTTGTCGTTGTCGTCGTTGTGGTCGTGCCCGGGTTGGTCGGAACGGCCGGTGTCACCGGACTTTCTTTATCATATACAGACACTGATGCAACACTGTCATATCTGTATAATTTATACTCATTCCCGTCAACGGTAACACTCTCTGTATTCGCATATGTACCCGCTGAACCGTTAATCACGAAATAGATCGGTTCTGTAAGCTGATAACCGGCAGGTGCTTTTGTTTCCGTAATGCAGTAAATGTTATCATATGCAAGTCCCAGCTGCTTTGCTGAACCATTATCTGTTGTCACTGTCTTCTCTGTCCCTGAAACCGGCGCTGCTGTCATGATTCCATTATTTTCTGCAGTACTGCAGCGAACCAGACTGAATACTGCACTGTTCGCCACAATCACTTTACCGGTATCCGCATCACATTTATGAACCACTGCAACTCCGCTCTCAGAACCCGTCTGTCCATTTACATTGTAAACCTTTGATACCAGTGAATAATGTGAACCGGCCATTGAATGTCCACTCAGTTCACAGGAATTCGTTGCATTTGCCTCTGTCAGTTTTTCCCCCGGCTTTAATACAATAAGTGCTTTATATACTACTTTTACTGCCATCGCATCCGGAACTGTAACTGTAAGCTTCCTGGTTGCATCATCATAAGAATATGAGCACCCGCTGACAGCGGCCTTTGTTGTCGGATCTGTATAAGAAACAACCTGATCAAGAATCATTGCTGAAGGTAACGTATCTGTCAGTGTCAGACTGCTTCCATCTGAGGACAGCTTTCTCTTATCCGGATTAATGATAACCGTATATACCGCATCCGGTGCCGTTTCAGCTGTATATTCTCCTGTCTTTTCAACAACGGGCGTCCAGGTAACCTTTACGTCTGCCTCTGCATTTCCATAATCTTTACCGTTATATTGCAATGATGCCTTATTTTCTGCTGCATAGCTGTTGTCATTATCTGCAGTTGTCACTTCATCTGTAATCTGTGTCTTATAAGTAACCTTATGCGAACCCGTTTTCAGCTTTGTAATTGCCGCTGCCTTCAGGTTGATTCTGAAAGAATCTGCTGAAGTCATTTCAACTGAATAATCTGTACTGTCTATACCATCTATGGAAAGAGATCCATCTACCATCTTCATTCCATCTGAGAATGAATCTGTAAGAGATACACTATCATCAGCGCCTGCAAATGGCATCTGATCAATTGTCATTGTCCAGGTGACAGTGCCGTCCGCATTATCATTTCCTGACTTAGTCAGATAATTATGCTTATAATCGAACTCGGCAGTTGCATATTGCTTCCCACCAGATAAATTATCTGCAGAAATAACAGCTTTGTTTACAATGCTGCTGCCATCCGCATGAGCATTTATCTTTGATGTATAAGTAATTTCAATTGTTGTTCCGCCAGGTACCTCTCCGAATTCAAACGAACCTTTATTTTTATTCCATTCTGTCGGAATCGTATATGTTCCCTGTGTTACCTTCGCTGTGGCATCACTGATGGTGCAATCAAGGCCAGCAGGTGTTGTCGTAAAGGAATCTGTGACCTTCACATTTTTAAGTGCACCATTGTCAGGAACCTTTACTGTTACTTTCCATGTCTGTTCCAGTGAATTATTGCAGACCACAGTACCTGTACTGCCTCCTGCTGTAACCGTTTTGGAAATCAGCCCTTCTGTACCGACACCAGTGGTAACCTTTTTCTCTGATGAAATACGATAATCTTTATCTCCCTCTATCGGATATACAACTGCTTCGTTGGTATATGTAATGGTCTTCCCGACCTGTGTATTGTCAGGTACTTCTATATTATCGGTTACATAAGTGAACTTATAACTTCTGGCCGTATATGTATCATCAAATGTATAGCCCGCTGTAAGCTGACTGTAGGTAATCGTTTTTTCCGTATCTGCCATCCACTCTGCATTATCATCATTCCGATATGATACTGTCACATCTCCTGTTGTTGCTTTGCTGCCGGAAGGAAGTGTCATAAGATCCTGTAGTTTAACGCCCTTCAGGCTGGATCTGCTTCCTCTGGAGACTACAACCGTCCATGTAATCTGATTGCCGCTCTGCGTTCCATTCTTATAAACAGACACTTCTTTCAGATCAAGTGCTGCAGAAGCCTCTGCTTTCCCTGTTGCATATTTTACTTCTGCCTGATTTTTTCTGTTTGCATCAGACTTGAATGCATCAGAATTGACATTCACATCATAAGCTACTGTAATCACTTCTCCATGAGCAAGTGACGAAAAAGTAAGCGGGAATCCGCCTTCCTCTTTTGTATAAGCAACGCTTTCCGTTTTCGTGCTCGTCACCCGGAGTGAATCCTCATCAAGGCTCATTCCTGCCCCCATGAAATCACTTAATACAACATTTTCATTATTTCCGGTTGAAGTCAGCGTAATTACAAAATGCTGCTTTGAGGCTGTATCTGTAATATCGGAATTATCAAGCTTCTTGCTGATACTTACCTTATTTTCTTTCGGTTCAACAATAATCGGATAGGAAGTTCCTCCAAATTTGAATGTAACCTCTGTACCGATCTTATCTTCCTCCAGCGTAACTGTTCCATCCAGCCACAATGATCCGTTTACTTCACTGATCTGCTCCTTGTTATAGGTAATTGTTACAAGTTTCCCTGATACTTTATAAGAAGCAGCTCCATCATCTCCAAAACTTCCGCTTTTATTTTCAAATGTGATTCCATCCGGGAGCTGATAGGTAAAAGAATCTCCCGCATTTACCGTCGTATCACCACTTGCATTTTTCAGTTTCCATGTCAGAAGAACACTGACATCATCATTCTGTTTCACAGTTACCGTCTTATCCGGCGTAATTTCCTGATCATTGATCTTAACGACGGCGTTTGCCTCATCATCTGTAAATTCGCGGGACGTCTGATGCCATACTGCATACAGATCCAACGTTTTATTTTCTGCCGTAAATACCTTGCTCAGATCCGCTGCCACACCTGCTTTGTAATTTACAGTTGTGGAATCTGCTTTTGTTGCCCATCCTGAAACAGTATAACCCTCACGTGACTCATCCGTTCCATCACTTAATACAACTGCATTAAGTTCTTTTGCTGTTGCTGAAAGGTTGTAAGTATTTTCATCAGAATTTCCCGTATAGTCATAATGATAATCAATTGTATATGTTTCGCCGTCACTTTCTGCCGTCAGTGCACATACATACACAGAGAAGCTGTCTGCACTGATTTCAACTGCAGAAGCATCTGCATCCTCCTTGGTTGCCGCATGTGTCACATCACCGTCATCTGATACGTGATAAACTTCTGCGGTACTGCCCTCCAGCTGATCAGATACGAACTGTACACTGATTTCCTTTTTGGGCTCAATTTCATTACCATCGGCATCAGCAAAGGAAATATCCACTGCCAAAAGATCTGTTGCCTGTTTGCCGCTTTCCTCCACCTGATCCGTAACTTCATTCTCCACACTGCTTCCCAGTGATACCGGCGTTACGGAGACTGTCGTTCCCTTCGGGAATGCACCTTCCGGTGCACTGATGGAAACCTTCATATTTCCTGCTGACTCTGTACCAAAATCAACTGCGGGATATTCTTCTGAACGCTCTGTTGAAGCAGATGCGGATACTTCTGCATTTTCTTCGGAAGAGGCTGCGTCTGCCGCATCTTCTGAAACTGCCTCGCTACCGGCTGCTGCATCCTCTGTCAATCCGGTTGCCGTATCTGTATCCTTGTCTTCTGCCTCCTCACTCTCAGAAACTGAAGCTTCCGTTCCTGCCTCTGAAGCTGCTGAAGATGCCTGTGAAGACACCGACGCCTGAGTTGATGCGATTTCTGCTGCACTTGTCGGCAGTACATCGCTCATTCCGGACATCACCATCATTACCACACTGATACCTGCAATCCATCTTTTCCAGATATTTCGTCTCATTCTTTTCTCCCTGTTGACATTTTGTCTTTGCGTTTCCATGATTCCGACTGATTCTGCCGGAATTTTACGCTTTCAGATTCTCTCGTTTTTTATCTTCACTAATAAGGACAGGTCTTTTCCCCGATTAAGCTCAAAAAAAACAGCCAATATTTGAATCATATATTGACTGTTTTTTGTCGATTTTTATGAATTTTATGATTTTACTCTGCCAGACAGGAATTTACCCATTCGATAAAGTTCGAAGTAGAGTCACCGGTACGTTCTGCCGTCGTATGTCCGAGTCCCCATACCGTTGCAAAATCCACCTGTGTATCCGAACTGTAATTCTCTGCTGCAAGTGCCAGATCCACTTCCGTTGAAAGCGCTGTATCGCCCTGATCAATACCGGTACGGATTCTCCAGTATCTGGCTACCTTTGAAGTCTGATATCCGTCATAGTAATCAGAAAGATAGTACATCGGATTATACATATCCACTCTGGTCTGCACCGTATTACCCGCAGAATCCTTCTTTGCAAGATCCGTAGTGAATGATTCTTCGTAGTCGGTTCCTGTCAGAAGCCCTGCAAGAATGGAATCAAAGTGTGCACCCTGACCGTCTCCATAGCCAAAAAGTGTATTTTCACCCTGTCCTGCATCAAGTTCATCAAATGCGGCAATACCCTTGGATGCAACCTTCATCGCTTTGACAAAGTCTGCCATACTGGTAATTGTGACCTTGTTGGTGGACGCATCATATTTTACCCAGGTATAAGGCTCATTCAATGCATCAATATAATCCTGCACAGTATCATAGGTTCCGGATAAGGTAACTGCCGCTGTGGAAGATGAGCTTCGGGAAATCTGGTCGATTTGCGTATAGTCTGTCGTCGAAGCACCTGCCGCATTTCCATCCATTGCCGGAAGATTACCATCCGGCTTCTGTCCGTTTCCGCCCGGTGCTCCTCCGCCCATCATTCCGCCGCCGGATTCTACCGTATACGGGAAGGTATTATCTGCAAGGAAATTATCAAGAGACGTCTCTACTGTTTCCATCAGATAATCATAATAACTGCCCGCCTGATAAATTCCTTCATCAGACTTTTCCAGTGTCAGTGTATTGCCGCTCTCGTCCTTAAGACCGAGTTTGTTGATATATTCCGCAAATGCCGTTGCCATTCCGTCCGAAAGTGTCTGCTCTTCATCTGTCAGTCCTGTTCGTGTGACACCCATATTCCACTCATAGGCTTCATCTGCCACATCCAGATTGGTAATCGGACACCAGCACATGGAGCCTGCCACCGCATCACTGACACCCGTTACCGCACCGATCTGTTTCAGATATGCATCATACAGTGCGCTGTCTCCTGTTGATCCCAGCAGTGCGCTCTGCGCACCGCCTCCACTCATTCCTTCTGAAAAAATCGAGTCCATATTACCCGGAATAACACCTTCATTATATCTGGTATAACGGATCGCCGCTTTCAAATCCGTCACGCCTGAAGGTGCTCCTGCATCACGCCCGCGGCAGCCTGCCACAACGACCACCATGCCTGCCGCAGTAAATTCTGATGTTGAACTGTCATATCCTGTCGGCGCCGCCTGCGCTGCATATCCCGGTGTATTGACAGGCACAATGACAGGTGCTGTCGAAGCCGTATAATTTCCGACCTTCTCTGTCGTATTCACGCTGCAGGTCCAGGTTCCATCACCATTGTCCTTTGCTGTCATAAATTTACCGGGAACATAGATTCCCATCGTTTCGTAGCTGGTATCTGCCGGTGTCTCACAATAGGAAATTCCCACCTGATAATATACATCATTGTCAGAATCGTACTGCCATTTCGACATATCAATCTGAGACAGGTTCGTCTGTACTGTTCCTGTGGAAAGAGCTGAGGTTCCCGTTCCTGCCGTATCTGAATCTTCGTTCTGCGCCGTATCTGAAACTGATGCCGTGCTGTCTGCTGCAGTTGCCGCACTGCTGCCACATCCTGTCAGAAGCAGAAGTGCAAGAGAAACACTTAAAAATCTGTATTTGAACATTTCAATCCTTTCTGCGATTTTACCGCATGAAAAATTATTCTGTGAAATCAATATATCCCACGAAGATTGAATATAAATTGAAATGAAAAAGGCATGACAGAAAAATATCCTGCCATGCCCTCTTTTCACATATATGTTTTATACTGCGCTTCTTTTACTTCCCGGTTTTAAATATCCCGACAATTTCGCCGAGTCCTTCTGCCGATTTATTGATGGAAGCACCGGTATCATGAAGACTGGAAACATTGTTGGTCACAATATCCGTTGTTGCATTCAGTTCCTGCGCTGTAGCTGCATTTTCTTCAGAGGCTGCAGACAGACTTTCAATCAAAGAGCCGATTTCATTGATGCCTTTGGCAAGTTCTCCATTCACGCTGTTCAGATCAGTAACAGAATCATTTACTGTTTCAATTGCAGATACAATTTCTCCAAAACTTCCTCTGGTATTCTGAACAGACTCATTCTGTTTTGCCACATATTCCTTTACCAGACCGCTCTGTGTGGTTGCATGACCTGTATTCGTCTGCAGGTCACTGAGCATCTGATTGATCGTATCGACAGACTGTGCACTCTGTTCTGACAGTTTTCTGATTTCCTCTGCAACAACAGCAAATCCCTTGCCTGCCTCGCCTGCACGGGCTGCTTCAATACTTGCATTGAGAGACAGCAGATTGGTCTGCTCTGCAATGGAAGAAATAATCTCACTGGCATCACTGATTCGCTTCGTGCTTTCCTCAATTCCATTAATAACATCAAAGATAGACTGAAATGCCTGATTGCTCTGCTGTGTGATATCTGTCAGTTCATCTACGGTCTGCATTCCGCTTGCTGTAATATTATTAATTTCCGAACTGACATTTTCAAGTGCATCTGTACTTGAAACACTCTTTTTCATGATTGTTTCAAGATCCTTCATATTATTTGCAATTTTTTCAATGTCTGTTGCCTGCTGTGTCGCCGTTGTCGCAAGTTCCGAAACCGCATTGGATATATTCTTCATGGATTCAGATACTTCTCCGGTGCTGCTGTCCATTACCCTGCCGGAGCCTGAAAGTTCTCCTGAAGAAGTCTGCAGTTTCCCTACAATTTCCAGAAGCCGGTCTCTGACCGTATGTGCAGATCTGGACAATACACCGATTTCATCCCTGGCATCAGAAACATCGTCATCGTCCGTCAGATCATTGTCTGCAATCGTATTGATCTTCTTTGTAATCTCAACAACACCCAGCCGGATATATCGCGAAATGATCAGTGCGAAGATACCCAGAACAAGCAGGATTGCAAATACAACCGCTCCTGTCGTAAAGATACCGGTTCGTACGGAAGTGGTCAGATAGGTACTGCTGGACGCTGTCGCATCTGTCATCAGATCCTGCATCGTATTGATATATTCTCTGGATGTCAGGAAAAGAGCTGACTGGCTCTTATAATCTCCTTCCCCTGTACTCGGGTCATACGCCTGTTCCCACTGCTGATAAGATGCATCAAAAGCATCCAGAAGAGATTGCATGGTATTTCCGGATTTATCCTTATAGGTACTGTACAGGTAGGGAACCTCTGTTACTGCCGCCTTCACCTGCTTGATTCCATCAGCAACCTGCTGCGAATTATCCTGATAATCCTTAAGGGCAGACTCATGATCTGTCGCTGACATGGAATCCTTATATACAAGATACTGCGTTTCTGCCAGCATGGCCTGATAATAATCTCTGTCTGCACTCAGAAGTCCGGTATTGATCTGATACAATTCATCATAATACAGCTTTGTTGCTTCATTCAGTACTGCTTTCTCACGATAACTGAAAAAGAAAATGCAGAACAGCGTCAAAAGTTCCAGCGGCACTATAATCAAAAACAGTTTTACTCCTACACTTGCATTTTTAAACAGTACAATTCTCTTTTTACCTTTGCTCATTTTCTGTCCTCCAAGTCAGTTAAAAAGGTCTTTAAAGAAAATAATGAAAATACTATGATATTCAATTATACCATAACATCTGTCTTTTTGTGCAAATAGTATGTGCATTTTATTCATTTTTCAGGCAATATAGTTATAAATTTTGTATATTTTTCATTGCTTATCACACTGATCCGGCCATGATATGCCATCACAATTGCTTTTGCAATTGCCAGTCCAAGCCCATAATGTCCAGGCTCACTTCGATCCTGCTCTGTCTGATAAAAGCGTTCAAAGATCTGACTGCATTTTTCCTTCGGGATCTCTTTTCCGGGATTGATCACCTCCATGCAGATATTTCCCTTCTTCCGGAACAGCCTGATCTGAATCTTTCCTTCTCCCTGCGCATGTGTAATCGCATTATCCACCAGAATCGTAACAAGCTGCTCCATCTGTCTCCGGTCACAGGCCAGTTCCAGACTCTCCCCGATCTCCAGTTCCAGCGCATAACCGTGTTCATAGGCAACGCTTTCCATCGGCAACGCTGCCCCCGTAACAATGCGCCCGAGATCCTGAACGGTTCTGACAGGCACTGCGGACTGTGCCCTCGCAAGATCCAGCAGCTGCCCGGTAAGCGCAGTCATCCGCTCTCCTTCATACCGGATATTTTCCAGCCACTTATTCACCCCGATTTCCTGCTCCAGCAGGTCCGCATTGGCCTGGATCGCTGCCACAGGTGTCTTCAGTTCATGTCCCGCATCCGAAATGAACTGTTTCTGCTTCCGGTCGTTCTCATCCAGCGGATTGATCAGACGTTTTACCATCCATATGGTCAGTCCCAGCAGAATGAGCATCAGTCCTCCGCCGATTCTGACGGTCTGTCGGATCAGTGTAAAGATGTTCTGTCGAAGTACCGTATTGTCGACCATAACAACGAGTTTTTGCCCGTTCACTGTTCTGACAATAAAGATGAGGTTTCCGAATTCACCCTCATCTTTATCCATACTCAGTACCTTCTGTGCTGCCGCCTTCAGTTCCTGCACCGGAAGTCCTGAAGACTGATTATAATAATCGGTGATTTCACCCTGTGCATTATAAAGTACAGAATAAAATGCCGCCTTCTGTATTCTGCCGTCCCGGTCTTCATTATGCTGATCCGTATCCGTCCCGGCATCTCCCGCCTGATCCTGCGGTACATCCGTTCCCCGGTCCGCTTCTTCCAGCTGTGAAAGCGTCATTCCGTCTTCATATCTTGCGGCGTACTCCTGCAGTATCCCGATATTCTGCAGATATACATTCCGGTAGGTTGTGTAATAAATCATGCCCACGGCACCTGTCAGCAGCAAAAAGAGAATCAGCATGACAAAAACCACGAGCTTTATTTTGGTTTTACGAAACATCGTTACCCTCATCCTCCGTCAGGCTTTTTTCAGTTCATATCCAAGACCGCGAACCGCCTTGATCATCATATGCGTCCCGATATATGCCATCTTTTTGCGTGTAAAGGAAATATATACCTCGACATTATTATATTCGGCTTCACTCTCCACGCCCCAGATCTTCAGTGCCAGCTGTTCTCTCGGCGTAATCGTGCCCTGACCGGCAATCAGATATTCCATAATGCGCAGTTCCTTTTCTCCCAGCCTGACCTGCTGCCCGTTTTCCGTACAGGTAAGTACACTGCTGCCCACATCCAGCTGCAGATCTCCCGCGATCAGCTGGCCGTCTGCCGCTGCCACATTCCGCCTGCAAAGTGCACGTACTCTCGCCAGAAGTTCTCTCGTCTGAAACGGTTTTGTCAGATAGTCATCGGCGCCGCTGTCAAGCCCCTTTACCTTATCATCCAATTCGCCCAGCGCAGTCAGGAGCAGAACCGGCGTCTTCATCCCCTGCGCTCTGACATTTTCCGTAATCTCAATTCCGCTTTTTCCCGGAAGCATGACATCCAGAATCAGAAGGTCATAAACTCCGCTGACCGCCTCATCCAGCCCTTTTTCTCCATCTGCGCAGCTCACAACATCATAATTTTCACGGTGCAGAATTTCTTCCAGCGCCTGCCGCATCGGTGCTTCATCCTCTACCAGTAACAGTTTCATTTCAGTTCTGCTCCATTCTCTGTATGTAAAAAAAGATCCGAAAACATTTGCTGTTTCCGAATCCATATATAAAAGTTTCTTCTTATTTCAGGGAGGAGGGCTGCCCGGTGGGGAACCAGACAGCCCGTTATGAAAAAGTTTTGTTGGTTTCTTTTTCAGGAAGATTACTTCCTATGCTTTTATAGTACACAGAATTTATGGCGTAATTATGTACAAAAAGTAAAAGAACTGTGTTTTTTCAGGCAATAATCTTCTTCAGTTCATTTCTACAGATGTGACGCCACAACCTCGCTCTCATCCTGCGCTGTTTTATCTTGACAATATTCCGTTTTTTACCTACACTCAGAAGCAGTTGGAGGTCAGAAGCTGACGATGAGAATACGCTCCGGGTATACGCATAAAAACAGAGTATTGTCTATCATGATGATTATCGTCATCATTATGTTCGTGTGCGCGGAACTTCTCGCCTCCGGTAATCCGGTTCACAACGGAAATCCACTGGATCAGCACGCCGATTTCTGCAGTGCTGCCGATCTTCTGCATGTCGCCTCTGCTCTGAAAAAAAGCAGCGGGGAAGTCGGAGAAGACGGACTTCCGGCAACCGGCAGATACCACCGGAACATCCCGTTCTTCAGTCTTACCGGACTTCTTGAACTGATCGCCGCATCTCTTTTTTCTTTCACCGGAGTTTTACTGCTCCTGTTTAAGAGTGACCGGATCAGGCGGTTTCTGACCGTCTGTCATATCCATCTTTCCGATGGACAAAAACCCATTTTTATTACGAAAGAAGTGTAACATAAATTGCAGTCAGAATTGCAGTGGTAATTACACCGCAGATATTGGCTCCAAGTGCATAATCCAGGATAAATGCAGAAGCATTGGCTTTCTGCGCCGCTTTCTGTGCCACCTTGGCTGTGGACGGAACACAGGATACACCTGCAATTCCTACGGTCGGATTAAAGTTTTTGCCTTTGACAAAATACACAACATAACCACCGATGATACCGCCGATTCCTGACAGCAGCAGTGACAGCATCCCAAGCACCAGAAGCTTTAATACCACAGGGTTCAGCAATGTGCTTGCATCGCACAGTACCCCGAGAATCAGCCCCAGGAAGAAGGTTGCGGTATAAAGGAATCCGTCTCCTACCAGGCTGACATATCTTGAAATTCCGGCTTCTCTGATGATAATGCCCAGGAAGAAACTCAGAAACAGTGGTGCTGCAACCGGGAACAGAAGACACAGAAGTGCATTTGCAATCACTGCAAATACAATTTTTTCTGCAGAGGTTGTCTTCTGTATCTGCTTTTCTCTCTTAATTGTCTTACCACGAAGTTCCTTCGGTATAAAGAGACGGATCAGATACGGATATCCGCCATAGGTAAGACTCAGATACAGGTAGGCCACAATGGAAATCGGTACGAAGTATTCCGGTGCCAGTTTCAATGATGCAAACAGTACCATAGGTCCGTCCGCACCTCCGATAATGGAAACGGCAGCTGCAGCTCCATCGGAAAGTCCCATCAGCTTGGCAATCGGATAGGTGGCAATTGTTCCGAGCTCAGCAAAAAGTGCAATGGTCATACTGATAAACGGGTGATCCAGAACATAACCCAGATCACAGAGAATTCCGATTCCCATAAATACCAGGCAGGCGATCAGACCATTACTGAAGGTCAGTGTATATACCGGCTGCAGGAAATTGATCTGCATATATTTCATCAGATCATCCGTTGAAGTCAGCAGCGGGTCAATAATCAGATTACCGATCTTGTTACCGTCCAGAAACAGCATTCCTGCATTTACTGCAGACATGCCGACACCCATGGGCACCATGATCAGCGGCTCCAGGATTTCCTTTTTGCCCAGATAGACCAGCAGGAAACCTGCAAAAATAAGTGCAATACGACAGATGACAATCTGCGGGGACTGATAGAACATGGTTCCGATTCCCTGAAAAAGATTAATCAGATTCATTCCTTATTGTCCTCCTTATCATTTTTCTTCATTGCACGAATACAGAACAGAATAACTTTCATCATGAGGGCGATGGCATATGAGATAACGATTCCAAGCCCGATGACCTGAAGTGGAATAAGTAATTCAGATGGCATAACATGCTCCTTTACTGTTTGAATTCAAACTTTCAACCAGAATATAGCTTAACGTGTGAAACACCGGTTTACAAATACATCCGGTGAATCCTGATCATTTACAAAACTTATCAATATATGTATTACAGGGAGATTACAAATGGATTTACATTATCTTGAAATATTCAATACAGTCGCCAGACTCCAGAGTTACAGAAAGGCTTCTGCCGAACTGCATATCAGTCAGCCTGCACTTTCCACCGAAGTCAAAAAACTCGAGGAGCAGATCGGCCTCCAACTCTTTGACCGGATCGGCAACCGGATTTACCTTAACCGTAACGGTCAGATGCTGCAGGAATATACGTGTCAGATTTTTACCATTGTTGACGATATGAAACAGCGGATAGAAGATGAAAAAAATTATATCGGCGGAACCATCAATATCGGTGCCAGCAATACCCCTGCCACCTACATTCTTCCGGAACTGATGTCCGAATTCAGCAGCCGCTATCCTGATGTCCGTTTTAACATGACTGTGGGAACCACTGCAGAAATTGCAGCCCAGATCAAGGACGGGCAGATCGACCTTGCCGTCAATGGCGGGAAAACATCCTATCCTGCCCAGATCTGTGCCAGTCAGATCATAAGTGATTCTCTGATCGTAATTGCCTCTCCCTCCAATTCTCTCTCGGATCTGCAGAAAGTATGCCGGGAGGATCTGAAAGATCAGCATTTTATCGTTCACAAAGCCGATTCACAGCTTTTTATCTATTACAGAAAAATGATAAGGCAGTTGGATATTCCGGAAAACGTCGGCATGTTTCTGGGCAGTATTGAAGCAATTAAAACTGCAGTCCAGATGAATGTCGGAATCTCTCTCGTACCGGAAGCTGCCGTAAGTGCGGAGCTCAAAAACGGAACTCTCTGCAGAGTCATGCTGCCTCTGTCAGAAATGGATTATCCCTACAGTCTGATCTACAACCGCAGTAAAGCCCTTTCCACACCGGCGCAGAAATTCACAACATTTATCCACCAGAAATTCCGCTGAATGAAATCTGCTCCGTACAAAAAATGCCTGGCAGAAAAATGATCTGCCAGGCATTTCTGATTTATGTCATCTCTTATGATGCGGTTCGAAGGACCTGCACAACACACTTGCCACCGCCGCTTCTCTTGGCTTCATACATGGAATCATCTGCCATCTTGTACAGATTCTCATACTCCACCACGCCTTCAAAAATCACAGCACCTGAACTGCAGCTGACCTGTACGCCGTCCAGCATGGCTGATAACTGTCGTACACTTTCACCAACTCTTTCAGCTACCTTCGTTACATTCTCTCTGCCATGAATATCTTTTACCAGAATCAGGAATTCATCCCCACCGATTCTGCCGATAATGTCATCCGCTCTGAATTCTTTCTTCAGTATTTCACCGACACGTTCCAGAACAACATCACCCATCTGGTGTCCCAGACTGTCATTCACCTGCTTGAAATTATCCATATCCAGCATGAATAATGCGCATAAAGATGAACTTTCATTCCTGCAATGCAGAAAATCTCTGATCAGTTTCTCACATTCCGCACGGTTCCTGACACGTGTCAGAACATCCGTCGTTCCCTGCATAATGTACCGGTACTTTGCCAGGCCTTCCTTTACCCGCAGGTCCGATACCACAACCGCAATCAGAATCGAACAGATATATCCGACCATCGATTCATAGCCATCCACTGATGCCATTCTGGGTGTTTTCCATGCGATTACAGCTACCAGATAGGCTGCTTCAATCAGTGTCAGCATCGGTATTTCCAACCGAAGCGGCATGGTAAAAAACACTGCAATAAAAACAATCCCGATCTGAAAATATGTAGATACAAAATTCGGATATGGAATCACATCAATCAGAATACAGCCTGTCATCAGGCATAGATCAAACAATACGCACAGCGCCATGACCTGACCATATGTCTTCTTCTCTCTTCTGTCATAGACATACACCAGAAGCGTAAACAACAGCATTATGGCGCAGAATATATAATAGGGCCACGAAAGCTTCCATTTGGGAAATACCAGCGGTGTAATCAGAATAAAAACCAGCAGAAAAACATCTGCCATCACACTGACAAGCCTCAGCTGATGAAGGTTGATATTACAGACTTCTTCTCTGGCCTCTTTGAAATAATGATGCTCTTCATCCCTGTTCACACGATATGCCTTCGTCCAGTTCATCTTTGAATTGTCCTCCCCGGGAACGATTCTTTTGCCGAGGTTGCGAAGCAATCCTCGTTCAGCTTTAAGTGAATCCTCGTTCAGATTCAGGTGAGGATTCACCTGAATCTGATTATATCATACTTCCATACGTATTTCATCGAGAAACATTCGGTAAAGATCATCCTGTCCTTCCAGCATCGGAGAGTTCTCTCCGCCGCCGTTTGTGCTGCGTTTGATCGCAGCGTACATCTCTTCTCCCGCTTCTACAACATCCATCGGCCATACCTCATAACCGTACTGTCTGCATATTGTACAGAATGCGTCATATGGGAATTTTTCCTGTTCCGTCTGCAACAGTCTTCTGCATAATCCGGGGTCTTCCTTTGCCTTATATTTCATTTCATCCAGAATTTCCATTACATCCATGATATGCCTCCTTCCTGAACCATCAGACAGCTTTCCGCTCTCATGATCTGCGCAAAAAGGGAAGCATTCTTCTGCTTCTTCGCTTCAGAAATGCTTCCCTTCCGGCCGACTGTTCTGTCGATTTACTTACCGCTCTTTTTCTTATCATTTTTACGTGCAAGTGCAGCCAGCTGCTGTGCCATCTGCTTCTGCTTTGCATCTTTTGTGTTTTTCTTGTTTCCCAGTTTGCTCATACGATTAATCTCCGTTTTCTATATTACTGTCACTGTTTCTGACATTAATTATAGCCCCCGCGTCAATACCTTCAAAGTTCAGGATATGGAATAACGGCCGGCTGATGCTCCAGATGCACTCCGATCATTTTCTCCATCCATACCATGTTGTACCAGCGGTCAAATTTATACCCGCACTGATGAAATTCTCCTACCATACGGTAGCCCAGTCTCTGATGGAATTCCACGCTGGCCTTTGTCAGGTGCTCATCTTCCGTCTCCGGATATGCAATACAGGCATTCAGATTCAGAATATTCATCCTGCGCAGTGTCTCTTCCAGCCCGGCATACAATATACTGCCGATCCCCATCCGCTTCATATCCTGTCTGAGATAAATGGACGTCTCCACTGCCCAGTCATAGGCTGCCCTCTCGTGAAACGGACTGACGTAGGCATACCCGACGATTTCTCCTTTTCGCTCTGCCACCAGATACGGATACCGTTTCAGGACATGTTCAATTCTGCCTGCAAATTCATTCACAGACGGAATCTCATATTCAAATGTGATTGCCGTATTTTTCACATATGGCGCATAAATCTTCAAAAGTTCCTCTGCATCCTGTACTTTTGCTGTTCTGATTCTGATTTCGCTTTTTTCCATTTCTTCTCCTCTGACAGAGTTGCACTGGTCAATATCTGTCATCTTATCACGCTCCGCCTGTAATTTAAACCTCCATGTAAAATAATAGTTGACCAGTCAACTGTTATCATGTATAGTATAAATGTAATCAGTTGACGTATCAACTATTTTTCAGGAGGTATTCCATGTCCAGAAATGAAAGTATCGGATATCTGACTTCTGTTCTGTACCGTAAGAACCAGCTCTATCTTAATCAGGCGCTGAAGCCCTTTGACCTGTCTTCGTCCGAAATGCTCATACTGCATCGCCTGTGTACACATGGTGAATGCTCCCAGGAAGAAGTTGCTTCTCACCTGATGATCGACAAGGCCGCCATCACCAGAGCCGTACAGTCTCTGGAAAAAAAGGGCTGGCTGACCCGCAGCAGAAGTGAAACCGATAAACGCGCTTTCATTCTGAAACCGTTGCAGAAATCCTATGACCATCAGACTGAATTTCTGAGTATCATGAGTTACTGGACTGAATTTCTGACGGACGGAATGTCACGTGAAGAAGTCACAGTTCTTTTCCGGCTGCTGACCTCCATGCAGGAGCGCCTCAGAGATGCAGACTTTCAGGCAATCAATGACAGAAGACAGAATGTAAAACAAAATACAGAACAGAAAAGGAAATCATAACAATGTCCGCTCAGACCAGAAGTAAATATATCTTTGAAGAAGCACCGATTCCGAATGCTGTCATGACGCTGGCCGTTCCGACCATCATCACACAGCTTATCAACATTATCTATAACTATGCAGACACCTGGTATGTCGGCAGAACAGGCAATGCAGCCATGGTTGCCGCACTTTCCGTGTGTTTTCCCATATTCGTCATACTGGCAGCCATTGCCAATCTCTTCGGTATCGGCGGATCCAGTGTTATCTCCCGCAGTCTTGGCATGAAAAAGCCGCAGCGTGCCCGCAGTGTATTTGCATTCTGCCTTTACGGCGGAATCACCGCTTCCATCCTCTATGCACTGATCATGATCCTGTTCCGCCCGCAGATCATCATGGCCATCGGTGGTGACAAAAGCTCCTATTCCTACGTCTATGACTATATTTTCTGGACGATGATTCTCGGCGCACTTCCGACCGTCGGTAACGTTCTGTGCGGTCATCTGGTCCGTTCCATCGGTGCCGCCAGAGAGGCCGCCATCGGCATGTCACTGGGCGGAATTCTGAATATCATCCTGGATCCTCTGTTCATGTTTGTACTGCTTCCTGCCGGTCATGAAGTAACCGGTGCCGCCATTGCCACATTTCTTTCCAACTGTGCTTCACTTTTCTACTTTATTATTTTCCTCATCCGGCACAGAGATCATCCGGTATTTACTGCCGATCCGCGTGATATCTCCTTTGAAGATCATATTCCGCAGGATGTACTGGCCATCGGCCTTCCCGCCGCACTCCAGACCACACTTGCCATGGTATCCAATATCTTTGCCAATGTTCTCGTCCGCAGTTACGGAAGCGGAGCTGTTGCCGGCATGGGTGTAGCCAAAAAGATCAATATGATTGCCTTCAACACCTGCATGGGGCTGACGCAGGGCGTCCTGCCGCTTCTGGGCTATAATTACGGCTCCGGCAATTATACCCGGCTGAAAAAGACAATTGCCTTTTCGGGATCAATTGTCTTTGCATTCGGCTGTATCTGTACCCTTGTCTTTCGCACCTTTGCCGCCCCTCTGGTCCGTTTCTTCATTGATGAACCGGAATCCGTCCGATACGGAACCATGTTCCTTGGCATTATCGCCTTCGCTGCACCGCTGGCCGCACTTTCCTATATGACCAATACCGTATTTCAGGCTTCCGGTCATAAGGTTCAGTCCTTTCTTCTCTCAACACTGCGAAAAGGCTTTGCAGACATCCCTGCCATGTTTGTTTTCCGTTATCTGATCGGTATTGAAGGGGTCGTCCTTGCCACGCCTTTTGCGGAAATTGTCTCCGCAGTCCTTGCCATTATTCTGTTTACGGGTTTCATCCGTAAACTGGATCATGCCTGAAATTTCACCATATCTTTACGTCCCCATCCCATGTATTTGACAAGCGGATGCTATCCTTTCCAGGTGTAAAGGCACATTAACTCTGCCACAGAAAGGATACGCATCTTATGCCTGCTGCTTATGCACATTACCGCTTTGGTCAGGAAGTTCTTGAACGACTTCCGCAAAAAATTCAGAACAGAATCCGTCCGGAAACTGATTTATATCATATCGGTCTTCACGGTCCGGATATCTTCTTTTACTGTCATCCCCTGACCCGTAATTCAATCTCTGCCCTCGGATACCGTCTGCACGATGAACCCGGTATCCGTTTTTTCAAGACTGCTTTGGCTATCGCCTGCAGCCGTGATCTTCCCGGCGCCGGTCTTTCCTATCTGTATGGTTTTATCTGTCATTTCGTCCTTGACAGTACCTGTCATGGCTATATTGATGGTACTGCTGCCAATGATACACTGACACATGCGGATATCGAGACAGCCTTTGACAGATATCTGCTTCTTCATGATGGCCTGAATCCGCTTCACGCAGACCTTACGCTGCACATTCATCCGGATTCACGCACCTGTTCCGTCATCGCTTCCTTTTTCCCGCACATCACACCTGATGATATTGATACCTGCCTGCGCTCCTTCAAAAAGACCACCGCACTCCTGCAGGCCCCATACCTGTGGCAGCGTTCTTTTCTGCAGATGCTGTTCCACCTGTCCGGACACTTTTCCGAGCTGAACGGCCTACTGATGACCAGAACTGATATCCCGGGTTCTGAACAAACAGATACCCGCATGATGATGCTTTATGAACTTGCCAAAAAAGATGCCATCCGTCTGATTACCGATCTGGAATACACAAAAGAAGGTTTCGGATGGGATGACCTGTACAATTACACATTTAATTCCGTTTACGTGGAATCCTGTGAAGAAAAGAGGATGAAAAAAATATGAATGAAAAACTTACCGGTCAGGAACGCAGCTGGGTGCTGTATGATGTCGCCAATTCCGCCTTTACCATGATGGTATCTACCATGATCCCGCTCTTTTTTAACGCACTTGCAGCAAATGCAGATATCAGTTCTGTTTCTTACCTGGCTTTCTGGGGTTATGCAGCATCCGTCTCCACACTGATCGTCGCATTTTCCGGTCCGCTGATCGGCACCCTGTCTGATTTTAAAGGAATGAAAAAGAAGCTGTTCGCACTCAGTATTCTTCTGGGCGGCACCGGATGCATGATTATGGGCTTTATCCGTCAGTGGCTGCTCTTTCTTCTCATTTATATTGCAGCCCGCATCTGCTATTCACTGAGTCTGATCATCTATGACTCCATGCTGCCGGATATTACTGATGACAGCAGAATGGACAGCATTTCCTCAAGCGGTTACGCCTGGGGTTATATCGGCAGCTGCATTCCCTTTATCATTTCACTTCTTCTGGTTCTGTTCTCAGGAAAAATCGGTCTTTCTCATCTGAATGCACTGGCACTTGCTTTCGTCATCACCGGCCTGTGGTGGGGCGCTGTGTCCCTGCCGCTGATCAGATCCTATCAGCAGAAGCATTATCAGGAAAAAGAACGCATTCAGCTTCATACCACCATTACCGGCCTTGCCGGCTCTCTCCGGGACATTTCCAGAGACCGGCACATATATCTGTTCCTTCTGGCATTCTTTTTCTATATTGACGGCGTCTATACCATCATTGAAATGGCAACTGCCTATGGTTCTGCACTGGGACTGGATTCCACAGGACTGCTCATTGCTCTCCTCGTCACACAGTTCGTTGCATTTCCGAGCTGTATTCTGATCGGTCGTCTTGCCAGACATATTTCTTCCGCTACACTGATCAGTATCTGCATCATCGCATACTTCTGCATCGCACTTTATGGGGCAACACTGCATGATCAATATCAGTTCTGGATTCTGGCAATTACGGTCGGTCTCTTTCAGGGCGGTATACAGGCACTTTCAAGATCCTATTTTGCCAGAATCATTCCGCCGGAAAAATCAGGTGAATATTTTGGCATCATGGATATCTGCGGAAAGGGTGCTTCCTTTATGGGCACCATGATTGTCAGCCTCGTTTCCCAGCTGACAGGCAATGTCAATTACGGTGTCGGTGCAATTTCCGTCACTTTCATTATCGGATTCATACTCTTCCGGATGTCTGTCAGAACCGGGCATATTCAGGTTATCGCTCCTCTGAAAAAGACTGCATGATACACATCCGCACTTCATTTTTATGCTGCTGTCACCTTCAGCCCGATGATACCGACCAGAATACACGCCAGAAAAACAAAACGCATTGTACTGACAGGCTCATGAAACAGAATAATACCGACAATAATTGCCCCGACTGCTCCAATTCCTGTCCAGATCGCATATGCTGTCCCCATGGGCAGTACCTTCGTTGCCTGTGCCAGAAACAGGAAACTGGCCACCATACCTGCAAGCGTAATCACCGATGCCGCCGGTTTTGTAAAACCATTTGAATATTTCAGTGCCGTAGACCAGACCACTTCAAAAATCCCTGCAATAAACAGATTAAACCATGCCATTTTTCACTCCTCCAGATCATCATTATTCCCATATCATATGCAGGTGCAATGGTACCTGCATTAAAAAAACAAAGCGCCTGAAAGTATGTCTTCTATGACCTAACGACATACAATCAGACGCTTATGCATCTCTGCCCGGTGGCAGTTCATTTACAATTAATCAGCTTCAGGCCTTCGGTCCGGCTGCAACAAGTGCTTTACCGGCATCATTGCCTTCATACTTTGCGAAGTTCTTTACGAAACGTGCTGCAAGATCCTGTGCTTTCTTCTCCCATTCGGAAGCATCAGCATATGTATCACGAGGATCAAGGATCTTGGAATCAACTCCCGGAAGTTCTGTCGGTACTTCGAAATCGAAGTGCGGAATCTTCTTTGTCGGAGCCTTATCGATGGATCCGTTCAGGATTGCATCGATGATACCACGTGTATCACGGATGGAGATACGTTTTCCGGTACCATTCCAGCCTGTGTTTACAAGATATGCCTTAGCGCCGTTCTTTTCCATCTTCTTAACCAGCTCTTCTGCATACTTTGTAGGATGCAGTTCCAGGAATGCCTGGCCGAAGCAAGCTGAGAATGTAGGTGTAGGCTCTGTAATACCACGCTCTGTACCAGCCAGCTTAGCTGTGAAACCGGACAGGAAGTAGTACTTTGTCTGCTCAGGTGTCAGAATGGATACAGGCGGCAGTACACCGAATGCATCTGCTGACAGGAAGATTACATCCTTTGCAGCCGGAGCGGAAGAAATCGGGCGAACGATATTCTTGATGTGATCAATCGGATAAGATACACGTGTATTCTCTGTTACGCTCTTATCTGTGAAATCAATCTTGCCGTTCTTATCAACAGTAACGTTCTCAAGAAGAGCGTCACGTCTGATTGCATTGTAGATATCAGGCTCAGAATCCTTATCAAGGTCGATAACCTTTGCGTAGCAGCCACCTTCGAAGTTGAATACGCCGTTATCATCCCAGCCGTGTTCATCATCACCGATCAGCAGACGCTTGGGATCTGTAGACAGTGTGGTCTTACCTGTTCCTGAAAGACCAAAGAAGATTGCTGTGTTCTTGCCGTCCATATCTGTGTTTGCAGAGCAGTGCATGGAAGCGATGCCCTTCAGCGGCAGATAGTAGTTCATCATGGAGAACATACCCTTCTTCATTTCTCCGCCGTACCATGTATTTACAATAACCTGCTCACGGCTTGAAATATTGAACAGAACTGCTGTCTCAGAATTAAGACCCAGCTCCTTGTAATTCTCAACCTTTGCCTTGGATGCGTTGTAAACAACGAAATCAGGCTTGAAGTTCTTCAGTTCTTCAGCTGAAGGCTTAATGAACATGTTTTCAACGAAATGAGCCTGCCATGCAACCTCAACGATGAAACGGACTGCCATTCTTGTATCTGCATTTGCGCCGCAGAATGCATCTACAACATACAGCTTCTTGTTTGAAAGCTCTTTCTTGGCAATTTCCTTTACTGCAGCCCATGCCTTTTCAGAAGCAGGATGATTATCATTCTTGTATTCATCGGATGTCCACCATACAGTGTTCTTGGAATTCTCATCCATAACGATGAACTTATCTTTAGGAGAACGACCTGTGTAAACACCTGTCATAACATTGACAGCGCCAAGGTCACTTTCCTGACCCTTTTCATAGCCTTCAAGGCTCGGATCCATTTCTTCCTTGTACAGATCTTCATAAGAAGGATTATGCACAATTTCTGTAGTTCCAGTAATACCATACTGTGTTAAATCAACATTTGCCATATTACATTTATCCTCTCTTTCTTTTGTTCCCATAAACTTTCCACATATTATGCCTGCTGATTTACGAAACGGATCTGCAGCGCATTCATTTATATTTTTTCATAATCTGCAGTGAAAGTCAATCGTGAATTCATGTATACAGGGCTTTTTCACTAAAATTTAATGATTGGCTTTACATAACATATATGATTTACCTGAAACAGCGATGAATGATCTCTATTATGCTATCCTGCTGCTGTGGTGTCATTTTATTATCGGACGGCAGACAGAGCCCTCTGGCAAAGATATCCATTCCGACATCCGTGATCCTGCCTTCATTAATATAGGCATTGCTTCTGGCTCTTCCGTTGCCGTCTGCCGAAATGAAAGCATTCATTCTGTAGACCGGCTGCATATGCATCGGTTTCCAGATCGGTCTTCCCTCTGCATTAAACTTCATAATGGCTTCCAGAATTTCCGTCGGGCAGCTCTTTCCCGGTTCCGGAATAAAAAGAGCCTCCTGCTCTGCACGTACCTGTCTGCTCATGGCATCCGGCTCAATGAGCATGCAGCTGAGCCAGAAATTCGGCACACTGTTTTTTTCATCATAGGGATTTACCTGTACCGGGAGGTCTTTAAAACCTGCCTTATACCGTTCATAAATTGCATGTTTCTGTGCGATATGCTCTTCCAGCCAGGGAATCTGTCCGCGGACAACGCCTGCAATGACATTGCTCATGCGGTAGTTATAGCCCAGTTCCTCATGCTGATACCAGGGCGCATTTTCACGTGCCTGTGTACTCCACTTGCGTACCTTGTGTGCATCTTCTTCCGAATCTGTCAGGAACATGCCGCCGGCGCTGCCTGTGATAATCTTATTTCCGTTAAAACTGATGCAGTTATAATCACCAAAAGAACCTGTAGCCTTGCCCTTATAGGTAGCTCCTGCCGATTCTGCAGCATCTTCCACCAGAAGCGCGCCATGCGCTCTGCAGACCTTCAGGATTTCATCCATCTTCGCCGGTGTTCCGTACAGATGTGCGACCACCACCAGCTTTACCTCGGGATAAATTTCAAATGCCTTTTCCAATGCGACCGGATCCATGTTCCACGTATCATACTCCGTGTCGATAAAGACAGCTTCGCCGCCTTCATAGGCAACGGGATTCACCGATGCATCAAAGGTCATATCCGAGCAGAACACCTTATGCCCTGTCAGTGCCCCTCTGTTCGCCGCATGCTGACCATAGAGCGCTTCGCCTGCAAGACGGAATGCCAGATGCAGTGCTGCCGTTCCGCTGGAAAGCGCTACTGCATATTTTACCTGCATCTTCTCTGCCATCTGCTGTTCAATGATATCCAGATTCTTACCGACTGTTGACATCCAGTTTGTCTGATACGCTTCTGTGATGTACTCCAGTTCCTTGCCATGCATGGTCGGCGATGACAACCACACCTTGGATTCAAATTTTTTTATTCCGCTGAAATCTCTCTCATACATATGATTCATTCCTTCTTTTAAAGTAGTACAACCCCGAACAGACATGGGTGCCTCTGCACGTTTTTGCATGCCGAGGTTGTGTCCTGTACAACCTCGAATAGACATGGGTGCCTCTGCACCCATGTCTATTTATTATACATCTTTTTATGAAGATTGCATTACTTCGTTTTGGCTGTATAACGGTATCTGGAAGGCGTCACTCCATATTCCCGGCGAAAGTGCATTCCAAACGAGGAACTGCTGCTGTAGGACAGCATTTCGGAAATTTTCATTACAGACAATGAACTCTCTGTCAGAAGTGTTGCCGCAACCTTCATCTTTTCCCTGCAAAGATATTCATTGAAATTAATGTGCATTTCCTTCTTGAACAATGCGCTCAGGTAAGGTACGGTCACCTGGCAGTGCGCTGCCACCTTCTTCAACGTGATCTTTTCATAGATATGATTGGAAATATAGGTAATACTCAGCAGTACCGGATAGCTGTTGATGGAATTGTTCTTGTTTGCGTGTACTCTGCCGGTAAAATCAATGATTGCCATATTAAAATAATGCCAGAGTTCTGCCTCGTCCTTACAGCTGTCGGTTTTCTGCGTATATACTTCACAAAGCGTATATGCCTGTATTGCAGGCAGTCCCCCGATCAGTGCATAACGCGTCACCAGCGCGATTGCATAGACATACAGGTACTGTTCTCCCCGGAACTGATTATCAGAAAAATGTCCAAAATGAAGCTGCCACGGCGCTCCCGGCATTCTCTTTTCCAGCTCCTCAAGATCGCCGTCTCTGACACAGTGCAGAAGTGCCATCTCATACTGTACACTGTTACATAATATGGTTGCTTCCTCCTGCTCCGGGAGCAGTGTATGATAATTTCTGAGTATTTCCGGACTTACCGATTTCACTTTTTCAAAATGTAACATCTGCCTTATATCAAAAGCATTCATTATGGCTTTCCTCCACCTGAATCTGAAGTATTCACCCCTCATAATTTGTAGCACGATGTTATCATATCGTGTGTATTATATCTCTTTTTCAATTAATTTTTTTATCTGATATTTATGATTGTTTATAATCTGTCTGAGCAGTTTCCGCTCTGTCTGCTTCATGCCTGGTCTTCCTGACCGTTACTTTTACAATTTCCTGATACATTTTCCCCGGGTCAACCGGTTTTGCAATATGTCCGTTCATTCCGGCATCCAGACACTTCTGTATATCATCCGCATAAGCATCTGCGGTCATTGCCAGAATCGGTACCGTCCGGGCATCTGCACGTGCAAGACCGCGGATCTGCTGTGCTGCTTCATAGCCATCCAGAACAGGCATCCGGATATCCATCAGGATCACATCATAATAGTCAACTGTCGAAACACTGAACTGTCTGACTTCTTCCTGCCCGTTTTCTGCCAGACTGACAATCATCTTTTTTTCCTCCAGGAGTTCCTTTGCAATCTCCTGATTCAGCGGATGGTCCTCGCACAGAAGAACATGCTTTCCTTCCAGTATCGCCAGATCATTTACCTCCTGTCCGGCTCCTGCTCCGCGCTCCCGCTCTCCTTCCACATAATCACAGTCAATCACAAAAGAAAATTCAGAACCATTACCTATACTGCTCTTTACGACAATACTGCCGCCCATGGTATCCAGTATTTTCTTTACAATGGCCAGCCCCAGTCCGCTTCCTCTCATTTCTGAACTGTCATTTCTGCCTTCCTGCGTAAAAGGTTCGAACAGAACCTTCTGGAAAGACTCGCTCATCCCGATGCCGTTATCCGTAATCGTGGCATGAATTCTGTCCTTATTTTCCGCAGTAAGACTCTCCTCAACCTTTACAACAATTCTTCCGCCTTCCGGCGTATATTTGACTGCATTGGACAGCAGATTGAAATACAGCTGATTGATCCGCAGTATATCCAGCAACGGAACCACATGCTCGATCGGAGATATTTCAAATGTGAGTGTCTGGTTCTTGCTGTTACATAAGGGTCTGATCACCGCCTCGATATATTCATCGAAATCATCCAGGTAATACGGCTCCGGATGCAGTTCCATTTTCCCGCTCTCTGCCTTGGACATATCCAGAATATCATTCACCAGCCCCAGCAGGAATTTTGAAGAACGATCGATTTTAGACAGGCAATCCTTTGTTGTCTCCGGATTTTCCTGCAGTCCGGCAATATGCGTCATTCCAATAATTCCATTCAGCGGTGTCCTGATGTCATGACTCATACGGGACAGAAATTCGGATTTGGCCTGATTTGCCTGTTCTGCCTCATTTTTCGCCGCCTTCAGCACCAGATTCTGGCGTTTTCTGACAGCTGCGGAAATATACAGGAAAACGGAAATACCGATCAGAACACCCAATACGCCAAGTGCTGCAGCCATCTGTACCGGATAATGATAAATCAGATTATTCATCGAAAATGTCTCTGTCTTTACAGAATTTTCACTCAGAATACTCTGCAGATCATTGACCGACAGCCGCTGTAATGATTTTGAAAGGATTCCCAGCAGCACAGGGTTGGATGTTTTGGTAATTCCCAGTGCTATGCTCTGTGAAATATTTTCTACCGGTCTGTAGATGAAATTTTCGTACACATTCATGGAACGGTAATAGTTTGCCTGATAATAATTCAGGAATGTGCAGTCTGCCTTTTTCCTGAGTACTGCATCCATGCACTCCTGAAACGTAAGATACTCCACCGGCTTTAACTGCGGATATTCTTTTCGGATTTCACTGGCCAGATACCCGTCCTTCACAATCGCCACGGTTACAGGATTTACATTTGCATTCCGTGTGACGCGCATGACAGAGCCCGACACATAAGGCTGTGTTACCCACAGGTCATGCTGATTGGCCCAGATATAATTGTAGCTTACAGCCATAATCTGATCTCCGGAAGCCTCACCCATCTTGCCATAAACATCCTGTGTCGACGAAGTCAGAACAAAACGGAATGTAATCCCTGTCTCTTTACCGATTGCCCGGATCACATCCGGCGTAATGCCGCCTGCAATTCCCGCCTCTTCATATTCGAAGGGAGCCCAGTTTGTTTCATAAACAACATCCACCACCGGTCTGCTCTGCAGATACTCCAGTTCCTGTCTGGAGTATCCGGTTGCCTGGGATATCCTGCTGCCAAAATAAGTCATATACATACTGGAATTAAAATCAGGATTGTAACTGAACAGCTGTGTCATTGCAGCATCCAGTTCCGGCTTCAGTTCCGGACGTTTTCTGCTGGTTGCAATATAGATCGGTTCCTGACTGCATTTGGCCAGGATCACATGTTCTGACGGTGTATCATAAAGACTTGTCTGGGCAACCGCATCCACTTCCCCTGCATCGAGTGCGGCAAACATTTCCTTACCGCTGCGATATGTCTTCTCATGGAATGTAAAATTTCCGGTCTGTCCAAGGCTCCGCACCTTTTCGATGATTGTGCTTCCTTTCTCATAGCCGACCGTAATCCCCTGAAACGATGCAAAGTCATCATATGCCAGCTTTGTATCTTTGCGTCCATACAGGAAACACATTTCAGAGCCCATACTTTCACCGGAATAATTGTAATACTTCATCCGTTCATCCGTTTTCGATACATCAAGAAGGATGTCGATTTCTCCGTCTTGGAGCATTTCCAGGCAATCGTTCCAGGGCGCGGAAACATACTCATAATTCCAGCCGGCATACTCCGCAACTGCCTGCAGATAGCCTTTTTCATACAGAACCGTTGCATTTTCCGCACCATCTTCCGATACGGTATCCGTATCAAACAGTCCTACCTTCACCGTTTTTCTGGCAGCACTGTTCTGTTCTGCTGCCAAAACCGGCATGCAGGAAAAGAAACATAGTATGAACATCAGCAGAAACATCATTGTTCTGATTGATTTCTTCTCCAACACTGCCACCTTCCCCCAGCCCGGATTCATGCGCTGAAACAGGATGAACACATTACCGATCACCTATTTTCATCGTAACAAAACCGAGGTGGCAGCGCAACATGATTTCGAAAATTATTGATTCATATATCGCACAAAAAAAGCTGCACAATAACTGATCCGTATAAACTCAGTTATCATGCAGCCGTCATCTGATCCGCAGTTTACTTCAGCTCCCTGTAAAACGCCTTGAGTACCTCTGCCGAATGCTGCAGTGCCTCCAGTTCGTTCTGCTCCAGCTTGATTTCCACGATTTCTCTGGCGCCGTTCTTATCAATAATGGTCGGTACACTTAAGAAGACATCGCGCAGTCCGTACTGTCCTCTTAAATATACGGAAACCGGATAGATTCTGTTCTCATTGAACAATACCGACTTTACGATTGCCGTAACGGACGCTGCAATTCCGTAAGATGTATTCCCCTTCCGGTTGAAAATATCCCAGCCGGCTTCTACTGTCATCTTCTGCAGCTTTTCCTTGGTTACGCCGCCGGTTCTGTCTGCATTATCCATCAGTACGTCATCAATTCTCTTACCACCGATTGTGGCAGAATTCCAGGACACAATCTCGCTGTCTCCGTGCTCTCCGCAGACATATGCTTCCACGCTCTTCGAATCCAGATCATACATCTCTGACAGTTCACAGCAGAGCCTTGCCGTATCCAGCGTCGTGCCGCTGCCGATGACCTGATTCTTAGGCAGCCCTGACAGGCTCCATACATAATAGGTCATGATATCCACCGGATTGGAAATTACCAGGAAAATTCCTGCAAAGCCGCTCTTCATGACTTCCGTTACAATACTTTTCATGATGTTCATGCTGGGGGTCAGCATTTCCAGACGGCTGTGTGAATCCTTCGGCATCGGTGCTGACGCTGTGATAATCACAACATCTGCATCCTTGCAGTCCGCATAGTCTCCGGCCGTAACCTTGATATTACGGTTCATGAAAAAGACAGAATGCTGCATATCCAGTGCTTCCGCATATGCCTTATCCTTATTGACATCAATCAGGACCACTTCTTCACAAAGTCCCTGATTAATGATACTGAACGCTGTCGTTGCTCCGACATTTCCCACTCCGACAATGACAACCTTTGAATTTCTGAAACTCATTTTTTCCTCCATCGTACTGATTGCAGTGAAATTAATCTGACTTGATTTTTTTTATTATAGCACGATGAGGAGAAATGAACATATTTTTCACTTCCGTACTCTTCTCTTTTTTCCTTTTCCCAGAATCACCGCACTGTTGAAGATAGACAGCACGCAATACGCGATGAGCAGTCTGCTAGACATCATATTACCGGCGAAATCCATCTGTGCATTATAATAATCAAGCACGGTAAATGCCAGAAATACAAGACTCAGAACAATGATACTGTTTTCAATGATCGTTCTCATGCCGTTCCTTTCTGCGGTTCTGCAATATAAATACAGTCGCTGATCTGCTTGCCGGGTTTGTAGGGATGGCTGGCAATTCTGCCTTTAAATGTCAGGAATGAACTGTGCCC
>CAYMBY010000052.1:0-36878 GCA_964388815.1 uncultured Butyrivibrio sp.
CCATCATGGCCGGTCTGGAACAGGTCATCGAATACATCAAAAATCTGAATTTTTCTTACGAAGATGTAGATTACCTGCGGGGACTCGGCATTTTCAGTGAGGACTTTCTCCACTATCTGAGTGGATTTCATTTCAGCGGAAATATTTACGCGATTCCGGAAGGAAGTGTGATCTTCCCGAAGGAGCCGATCTTAAAAGTCATCGCTCCGATCATGGAGGCACAGCTTGTGGAGACTGCGATCTTGAATATCATCAATCATCAGAGCCTGATCGCAACAAAGACTTCCCGGGTCTGCTTCGCAGCCCGCGGAGACGGCATTATGGAATTCGGCCTGCGCCGCGCACAGGGCCCGGATGCCGGAACCTATGGTGCCAGAGCCGCTGTCATCGGCGGCTGCACCGGCACTTCCAATGTACTGTGCGGACAGCTTTTCGGAGTTCCTGTAAAAGGAACACATGCGCACAGCTGGATTATGAGTTTTCCTGATGAATACAGTGCATTCAGGTCTTATGCGGAACTTTATCCGTCTGCCTGCATTCTGCTGGTGGATACCTATGACACCTTAAAATCCGGTGTCCCGAATGCCATCCGCGTATTCCGCGAAATGAAGGAACGTGGAATAAAGCTTTCCTACTACGGTATCCGTCTTGACAGCGGCGATCTGGCCTATCTGTCCAAGGAAGCACGTAAGATGCTCGACGAAGCCGGATTCCCGGATGCAGTAATCTCCGCATCAAATGATCTGGATGAATATCTGATTGATTCCTTAAAGACACAGGGCGCTGCCATCACTTCCTGGGGTGTCGGCACCAACCTGATTACTGCAAAGGACAATCCGTCCTTTGGCGGCGTATACAAACTGGCTGCCATTATGGGACCTGACGGAAAATTCATTCCGAAGATCAAGCTTTCCGAAAACACCGAAAAGATCACAAACCCGGGTGATAAAAAAATCTATCGTGTATATGAAAAGGCTTCCGGTAAGATCAAGGGTGATCTGATCTGTCTTACCGATGAGGTATTTACCGAAGATAAACCGCTGCTGCTCTTTGATCCGCTTGAACCATGGAAAAAGACCATGCTGAAGACCGGTACGTTTACCCTGCGTGAACTCATGAAGCCGATATTCAAAAACGGAGAATGCTGTTATGAATCTCCCAGCGTGATGGATATCCGTACCTTCTGTCAGCAGGAACAGGCAACGCTCTGGGAAGAGACCAGACGTCTTGTCAACCCGCACCAGGTTTATGTGGATCTTTCACAGAAGCTTTATGATACCAAGATTTCTCTTCTGGAGCAGATGAGCCATATTGATATTCCGGGCGATAATGTAGAACAATAAAATTCTGGCTGCAAAAAGCAGCCTTCCGATCAGTCACAGACTTACGGAAGGCTGCTTTTTATTTTAATATGCCCATCTGATCACAGCTTCTGCTGCGTCTCAGTTCTGATACTTGCTGACATTGGAAGAATCCACCGGAACAAACGGCACCCAGATATATTTCCCGTCTGCGGTTGCTCCGTCAATTGAACTGATTGTTCCGCCGTTTCCAAGTGCTGCTGCCGCTTTTACTGCTGCCGCACCCTGCCCTGCTGCATCCTGCAGTACGGTAAATGCCATTTCTCCTGCCGCAATGGAAGCACATCCGTCTGATGTTGCATCAACACCGGTTACCGGAATGGATGCCGGATCAATTCCCTGATCCTTCAGTGCCTTGACTGCGCCAAGTGCCATCGTATCGTTATTGCAGAAAATTGCATCACATTTCTGCCCTGTCTTGAAGAACAGATTCAGTTTGGCTTCAGCTTCCGTATCCGTCCAGTTGGCATAATCCACAAAGACATACTGTGCATCAACCCCTGCATCTTTTAATGTATTCTTTACCGCAGAAGTTCTGCCGATCGTTCCGGAATGTCCTTTTTCTCCTTCCAGAATCACGACATTCATTGTCTTGGGATTACCCAGCTTTTTCAATACATACTGTGCCTGATACTGTCCTGCCTGCTCTTCATCCGAGCCTGCATAGATATACTTATTGGCTGTCAGGCGGCTCTTATCCGGCATATTGTTTACAAATACAATCGGCAGACCATCCGCTGCAACCTCCAGCTGAAGCGCTGTGGAAGCATCTGTCGCACGAACAATGATTGCACTGTATCCGTTTGCCTTTGCAGATGCAACATCATTTACCTGATCCTGTACCGCACTGCCGCACAGTTTGGTATCTACAGTTACTCCGGCATCTTTTGCCGCAGCTGCGATTCCATCACTCAGCTTCGCACGGAATGTATCATCATTATCACATACTGTATATAAAATCTTACCGCCGCCCGCCGACGCTGACCCGGATGCGCTGCCGCATCCTGCAAGCATTCCGACCGTGACAACTGCTGTAAGTGCAGCTCCTGCTGCTCTCTTCATCCACTGATTATTCATGCCTGCCACCTCCTCAAATTTTAAACTTCTGTACATACGTTGTCAGTGTCTCTGAAGTATTGGCAAGTTCATGTGAATTGTCTGCAACATCCTGGCTGCTTCTGGTAATGTTATTGGCCTGCTCAACCATGTTCTGGGAGGTTGCCAGAATTTCATCAGCACTTGCTGCCTGCTCTTCGGAAATTGCTGCAACATTGGTGGCTACATCATCAACTTTTTCGACATCCTTGATCATCTCTTCAATCAGACGGTTGGATTCCTGAATATTGGCATAAATCTTATCAAAGGTCTGTACTGCCGTCCCGATCAGTTCGGAATTCTGCTGAATACTTTCCGCACTGGCATTGGCCTGACCTACCGCATCCCCGATCAGGTTATGAACTTCATTGATCAGGCTGGCGATATTATTTGCAGAGTCTGCACTGGTCTGTGCCAGCTTGCCGATTTCTGTTGCAACAACTGCGAAGCCTTTTCCTGCCTCACCGGCTCTTGCCGCTTCAATGGAAGCATTCAGCGACAGAAGGTTCGTCTCTTCTGCAATATTTCCGATCAGTCCGACAATATTGGTGATTTCTTCTGATGCCGCACCTACCTTGTTGATGGACTCTACCAGTCTGTTGTTTGTTTCCTGAATTCCGCTCATGGCCTTGCTGAGCTGTTCCATATCATCACGGCCCTTCTGCGAAATATCAACGGTTTCCTTCATACTGGTATCTGCTTTTTCACTGTTCTCTCTGGTATCAGAAACAACTGTGGCAAGCGTTGTTGCATTCTGTGCAATGTCATTTACTGCAGATGCAAGCTGATCCACGGTTTCATTCAGTTCCTTCATTGCCTCTGCCTGGGACTGAGATGCGTCAAACATGGTTCTGGATACCTGATCGCTGCTGTCTGACTGTGCTTTCAGTCTCTCAGATTCAGAATTGATGCTGGCAATCATATTGCGCATGTTTGCAACAAAATCTCCGACCTTGTTTCCCATAACCCCGATCTCATCATTGCTTCTTGCATTAACCGCAATGGTGAAGTCTCCGGAAGACATATCAGAAATATTCTTTGTAATGGAAGAAATAGGAGCAATAACTTTACTGACAATTCCGGCAATCATGATACTGATAATAACAACCGCAATCGCACCGATGATAACCAGTATATTACTCAGCTTGAAAACATCTGCCAGAATCACGCTTCTTTGAATATAGGAAACCAGTACCCAGTCTGTCCCGGAAATCTGATCATATGCCACCATATAATTACCGATCGTTGCTTCAGAATAATCTCTGGCTGCAAGTGCCTTGGCAACGCCGCTCATCAGAGGATCACTGTCTGCATCCGACAGCTTTGTAGATACCAGTGAGCTGTCTCTGTGTGCAAGAATCGTATTATCTGCCGTATCTACAAGGAAGGAACTGGCATCCTGCATTTTTACACCTGAATTAACAATGATACTGATCTGATCAAGTGTCACATCTGCTGCGATTACCTTGATTTCATCAGAACCATCATTCAGAATTCCGGATGCACTGATGACGCTGTTTCCGTCCGCATCCTTATATGACGATCCATATGCCATTCCGACTCTGGTAAGCCCCTGTTTATACCAGGTTGCTGATGTCACATCACTTTCCGCCTTGGTCGAATCGGATGCTTTATACAGTTTTCCTCCTGCAGTTCCGATATACAGACCGTTCGGAGAGTTCTTATCAAATCCATAATAGGAATCCAGCATGGTCTGCAGCTGTGTATCATCCGGATGTGTATTTTCTATTGTCTGCTTTGCCGTCGCAAAGAATTCCAGATTCTTATCCAGCCAGGACTCAATATTATCTCCCTGATTGGCAATGGATGAATCCAGCTCGTTCTTTGCCATCTTCGTCATACTCTGCTTCGACAGTGTTGCTGTCAGCAGTACCAGAATGACAATTGTTGCAATTACTACCGGCATGATGTAAATCAATAGCTTGGTTCTGATCTTTCCTGTTTTCTGCCTCTTTGCCTCAATCTTCTTACCCATTAAGACCTCCTGTCCTGAATCCGCCTATGCGCCAGGAAAAAATTTAAAGTGCCTTACCTCAGTATTTACGAAAATGCGCAAAAAAACACCTCCAATATAAACATTATATCATTTATATTGAAAGTGTTATATATTTTGTTTATTTTTTTATTTTTGTATTGTCTGTTATTGTGCACTATTATATATTTATAGTATTTGTTCAGTGCACATTGTATTAATCCAGTGATTTAAATCAATCTTTATTGGTGAAAGATAACGGAAATCAGATTTCTTCATATTTTTTTCTGAGAAATGCCGCCAGCTCTTTGATTCCTTCGCGCTGCTGTCCCTTTTTCAGACTGATCTCGTAAATCGGAGCCTCTGAAATTGCCCGAAGCCCTTTGGTAAAATATTCTGTATCGAATCCGACTGCTTCTTTCAGGTCACATTTGGTCAATGCAACTACATCTGCATAGCTGAACATCGGTACATATTTATACGGCTTATCGTCTCCTTCCGGAACACTTGCTGCCAGCAGACGTACTGTCTCTCCAAGATCAAATTCTGCAGGGCAGATCAGATTACCGACATTTTCGACAAACACAATACCGTTTTTCATGGCAATCTCTTCTGCACCCTGACGGATCACGTTTGCATCAAGATGACATTCTCCGCAGGTATTGATCTGTGAAGAATGAACGCCCTTCTCTTCCAGCCTGTCCGCATCAATAGAAGATGCAATATCGCCTTCCACAACACCGATCTGAATGTCCTGAAGTTCATCAGCGATTGCAGAAATCAGTGTTGTCTTTCCTGCTCCCGGAGATCCCATCAGATTGACACACAGTACATGATTTTCCTTAAAATAACTGCGATTTTCTTCTGCCAGACGATCATTTGCCTCCAGCAGTTCCTTCATGATAATTACTTTCATATGTTTTCCCTTTCCTTATTTTCAGACAGATTATTCACCGTCAAAGGATCTGATATAAAAACTTCTCCCGCTTCCTTTGATCAGCATGGCGTCACCGCCGCACTTCGGACACTGAAATGACTTTTCATGCGGAAACTCATTTCCGCATTCCCTGCATTTAAGCATTGCCGGCTCATATTCAAATTTCAGCTTTGCATTTTCACAGGGATGGTCCTGAGATGCCACATCAAAATACATCTGCACAGATTCATCCACAATGGAAGACAGTTCTCCTATGACCAGTTCAATTTCCGTTATTTTATGAAACCCACGTGCACTGGCCTGCTCATCCATTTCACGGATAATATCCATTACTACCGGTAACTCATGCATCTGCAACATCCTTTCCAACTACGATACCGATTGAATTGTACTCAATTTATCGTGCCTCGTCAACCCTGCCCGGGGGATTGTTCTTTCTTTTCCATCCTGTTTCTGATCCTCAGTTCAGTAAAAAAATTCTTCAGAAGTCTGCTGCATTCTTCCTCCAGAATTCCTCTGGTCACCTGCACCTGATGATTGAACTGCGGATTCTCCAGAATATTCAGAATTGATCCTGCACAGCCGGCCTTCGGATTCATCGTTCCGATCACCACTTCCGGAATCCGTGCCTGAACAATTGCTCCCGCACACATCTGGCATGGTTCAAGCGTCACATAAAGCGTGCACTCCTCCAGCCGCCAGTCATGAAGCACCTTTCCTGCTTTTCTGATCGCCGTGATTTCCGCATGTGCAAGTGCCGACCGATCGGTATTCCTGCGATTGTAACCCCGTCCGATAATTTTTCCCTGATATACAATGACGCAGCCAATGGGAACTTCTCCCAGCTGATAAGCTTTTTTGGCCTGTGCAAGTGCGGCACTCATATATTTTTTCTGTGTTTTTTCCAGTATAATGCGGCCTTCCAGTTCTTCTTTTTCCTTTTCTTCTCTGTCTTTTTTCATCTATTCAGACATTTCATACTATTTTACTAGTAATTCTCCTCGCTTATGTGTTATTATATATGTGAGTATTATATATACTAATACAATATAATGTACAGTATTATCTGTCGTCTGTTAAACAGAAAGGTCAGGTCAGATTTAAAATGAAAATTTCAACCAAGGGAAGATACGCGCTGCGCGTCATGATTGATCTCGCGCTTCATGATACCGGTGAATATATTGCATTAAAAGATATTTCGGACCGTCAGGGAATCACAGTAAAATATCTTGAACAGATCGTTACCGTTCTGAACAAGGCCGGCTATCTGCGCAGTATGCGCGGAAACAACGGCGGCCACCGGCTTGCCCGGAAGCCTTACGAATACAGAGTCGGAGATATTCTCCGCACCATGGAGGGTGATCTGACGCCTGTGGAATGTCTGTCAGAAGGTACCGACGGTGTCAACTGCCCGAAGGCAGAGGAATGCCCCACGCTTTCATTCTGGAGAGGTCTGGATAAAGTTGTCAACGATTATGTGGACAGCGTGACACTGCAGGATCTTGTAGATCAGGGAAAATCGCTGACCGGTTACGATTACTCCATCTGATTGACAATCAGGATAAAAACATATATATTGTTAATATTCGCAATTTTGATGATGTAAGTGTCAAAAGAAATTTTTGACATTCATATCGTTTTGATATTTCAAATATGCAGAGCCGCGGTTCTGTGAAGGGTGCATGCAGCAGTCCTTCCGTGTATGTAATCGGGTCTTATGCAATGGGAATCTGTGAATCGTGTCAGGTCGGGAACGAAGCAGCACTAAGCAGAAACTTCCATGTGTTGTAAGGTCGCCTGGTTATATCCGGTAGTAAACGTGCATGTATCCTTCACAGAATCGTGGTTTTATTTTGCAGTATTTCTGCATCAGAAGGAAAGGTTTTTTCCATGGATCATTCTCTTTATGAAGCACTTCTTTCCGATTGTTCCCTATGTCCCAGAAAGTGCCATGTCAACCGCCTTACGGGTGAAACCGGATACTGCGGTCAGACTTCACAGATCACCGCCGCAAGAGCTGCCCTGCATATGTGGGAGGAGCCCTGCATTTCCGGTACCTGCGGATCGGGCGCCGTTTTTTTCAGCGGCTGCAATATGGGATGCGTTTTCTGTCAGAACTATTCCATCGCTCACAGTGCTGTTCAGATGCCGGTTTCTTCCGGTCGTCTCTCTGATATTTTTCTGGAACTGCAGGAACAGAAGGCCTGCAATATCAATCTGGTAACACCTACACACTTTGTTCCCCAGATTGCAGAAGCAATTGAAACAGCCAGGAATCACGGTCTTGTCATTCCTGTCGTATATAACACAAGTGGCTATGAGGAAGTCTCCACGCTCCGGCTGCTCGACGGTCTGGTGGATATTTATCTTCCGGACTGTAAATACTGTTCTTCGGCGCTGAGTCTTCGTTACTCCAATGCACCCGACTATTTTGAAGTCTGCGGTCAGGCAATCCGCGAAATGATCCGTCAGACCGGTGCGCCTTTGTTTTATCCACCGTCGGTTCATCCTGCCGCCTTTTTATCCACAGATTCTGACCGTCTGATGTGTGCAGCTTCCTACAATGATTATGTGGAAACATTATCCGCATCCGACACAGTGGAGGAAAGTGAAGATTACTCCGGTCCGCTGATGAAAAAGGGAGTAATTGTGCGTCATCTTGTCCTGCCGGGACAGACGGCAGATTCCAGAAATGTTATCCGCTATCTCTGTGAAACTTTCGGAAAAGATATCTATATCAGCATTATGAATCAATATACGCCGATGCCTCATTCTGCAGAGTACCCTGAGTTGACACGAAAGGTCACAGCGAAGGAATATGATGCACTGATTGATGATGCAATTGATTTTGGACTTGAAAACGGATTTATTCAGGGTGCCGACACTGCTGCGGAAAGTTTTATTCCGGCATTTGATTTTGCAGGGCTTAGGGCAAAGCCGGACAGGTGATTTTTGATTTTTTATTTTTGAAGGGGGAAGGGCGGAGAATCGTCCGAAGGCGCTTCGCTGTTCGGGCGATTCTCCGCGTAAATTTGTATTTGATTGGTGGGGCGCGAAGAAACATCCGAACGCGCTTCGCTGTTCGGATGTTTCTCCGTGTGAGTTGTGTTTGATTGGTGGAGGCGCGAAGAGACATCCGAACGCGCTTCGCTGTTCGGATGTCTCTTCGCCGGGGTTGTGCCGATTTCTGTAAAGCACTGCAAGGCAGATAATTCTGCTTTGCAGAATCATCTGCCTTGGCGCTGCGCGCCCTATAAAAAAGAGATAGCAGATTCTCCTCCCCGGATAAATCCGGTCGGTGAATCTGCTATCTCTTTTTTGCAGTGCTTTACAGAAATCAATATTCGTGTGTATCCAGATACTTCATATAATTAGCTACCATCAGTGCGATTTTGAAGGTAAGGGCATCGTCAAATTTTCTGATATCAAGTCCTGTGCTTCTTTCCAGTTTTTCAATTCGATATACGAGTGTATTTCTGTGAATGAAAAGCTGTCTTGATGTTTCGGATACATTAAGGTTATTCTCAAAGAATTTGTTAATTGTATTCAGCGTCTCTTCATCAATCGAATCCAGAATATCATTTTCTCCAAAAATCTCTTCAATGAATATTCTGCAGAGATTGATGGGCAGCTGATAGATCAGGCGGCCAATGCCGAGGGTATTATATGCATTTACTTTCTTTTCCACATAGAATATCTTTCCTACTTCGAGTGCCATCTTGGCTTCTTTATAGGATTTACTCAGATCCTTCAGTTCGCTGACAATTGTTCCGTATGCAACACGGACATTCATCATAGCCTCTGAATTAACCATATCTACAATTGTTGTTGCAACCTGCTTTACACCTTCATAGCCTTCACCCTGAGAAAGTGATTTGATCAGAATAACGCTTGTTTCATCTACGGCAGTGATATAATCACCCGACTGTGAGGTATACATTCCGCTCAGCAGTTCTGATACTGTTGTATCTTTTTCTGTCCCTGTTTCAATCAGAATAATCACACGCGGCACATTAACATCAATATGCAGTTTTTTCGCACGGTTATAGATATCAATCAGAAGCAGATTATCCAGCATCAGGTTCTGGAAGAAGTTATTTCTGTCATATCTTTCTTTATAAGCAACAATCAGATTCTGAAGCTGACTCACACAGATTTTTCCGACAGTATAGGTACTTTCTCCGTCACCACTGGCAACCAGAATGTATGCAAGATCCCCTTCGTCAAGGATCTTCAGCAGGTGATCATTTCCAATTACCTGACTGTCTACCGGCGAATTGGCAAAATTGATAATCAGGCTGGCATCAATATTCTCGCCCTCTTTTGTTGTTGCCACAACGCTTCCACTTAAATCGAGTACACACAGATCTACCCGTGTAATTGCCTGCAGCTCCTCTATACTTGTCTTAATTACCTGTGCGGATATCATTCGCTCTGCTTCCTTTCCATACATGTGGGTAATCCACACGTGTCCATATCGCTTATTTTAATGCATTTTTACTGCATCTGCAAGCTTTTGCATCAATAACAAAATAAAGGGGATGCATTTCTGCATCCCCTGAAGTACCGGTGCCTTCGCACCGGCACTGATTAACTGATTATCAGTTTGTGATAACAAGCTCTGTCTCTTTGTCGAATACATGAATCTTTTCAACATCGAAGCCAAACTTAACCTTGTCACCAGGTCTTGCTGTTGTACGGGAATCAACACGTGCTGTGATCGGGAAGCCTTCCAGATCAAAGTACAGATATACTTCTGCACCAAGCAGCTCGTATACGTTAACTGTTGATTCGAATACAGCCTTAGCTGTGTTAACAAACATTTCGGAATCATCAACATCTTCAGGACGAATACCGAATGTAACTGTCTTTCCGTTATAGCCGCCATCGATCAGCTTCTTTGACTTAGCCGGAGGAAGCTCGATGCTCTGATCAGCGATCTTAAGGTATGCTGTCTCACCCTTGATTTCAACAACAGCATCCATAAAGTTCATCTGCGGAGATCCCATGAATCCTGCAACGAAGAGGTTGCACGGCTTGTCATAAAGGTTCTGCGGTGTATCAACCTGCTGAACAACACCATCCTTCATAACTACGATTCTGGTACCCAGTGTCATAGCTTCTGTCTGGTCATGTGTTACATAGATGATTGTTGTGCCCAGTCTCTGGTGCAGTTTTGCAATCTCAGTACGCATCTGAACACGAAGTTTTGCATCCAGGTTTGAAAGAGGTTCATCCATAAGGAATACCTTAGGATTACGTACGATAGCACGTCCCATGGCTACACGCTGTCTCTGACCACCGGAAAGAGCCTTCGGCTTACGGTCAAGAAGATTTGTCAGATCAAGGATCTTTGCTGCATCCTTAACTTTTCTGTCGATCTCATCCTTCGGAACTTTTCTCAGCTTAAGTCCGAATGCCATGTTATCATATACTGTCATATGCGGATACAGAGCGTAGTTCTGGAATACCATTGCGATATCTCTGTCCTTAGGCTCTACATCGTTGACAACTCTTCCGCCGATCTTTAATGTACCGGAAGAAATATCCTCCAGACCTGCGATCATACGAAGTGTTGTGGATTTACCACATCCTGAAGGTCCTACGAAAATGATGAATTCCTTATCCTGTACTTCAAGGTTGAAGTCTTTAACTGCTACGAAACCATTCGGATACTGTTTCGTAATATTCTCTAATGATAAACTTGCCATTACATTTTCCTCCCTGCATTAATCATTGGTTATCTGGTTCTTTATACTTTAACAGTATAGCGAAAGTCGGTTTTTTTTCCTATGCTACTATTCCACAAAGATTTTTTGAAACATTCGCCAAAATGCTCATTGATCTTTCACTTTCAATTACGCAAAAGGTAATATGCCGAATTTTTATTCCGGAATTATACAGATTGTCCAAAAGATGTTTCGTCTAATCAGCCATTGTCACTTTGCTCTTCCCCTTTGCCTTTGACTGATAAAGTGCCAGATCTGCAGCATTATAAAGCTGTTCAAAATTATTACCGTTCCTCGGATATGACGCTCCGCCGACACTTGCCGTCACCTCATGCCGGATATAACCTTTTCCTGCACTGAAATGCGTAATAAACTCCTGAAGTTTTTGTGCCTCCGCCTGTTCAGACGCTTCAGGAACATCTTTCAGAAAGATCATAAACTCGTCCCCGCCGACTCTTCCGGAAATATCCGTTACTCTGAACAGTGTACTGGCACGAAATCCGAATTCGCGAAGCGCTTCATCTCCAAATGCATGCCCCAGCGTATCGTTGATCCCTTTGAAGTTATCCACATCGAGCAGAAAAAGTATTCCGTGCTGTTCCGGATTGTGGAGGATATAGCTTCGGATTGCAGCTTCCGTAGAAGCTTTGTTCAGAAGTCCGGTCAGCGGATCTGTTTCTGCCTTCTGCCTGAGGCCTTCATGAATTTCCTGATCTTTTCTCTTTTCAGCCGCGAACAGAATAACTCCCGCACCTACAATGCCGAGCATTGCAATCAGAAGATTGCGCAGCGGGTCAGCCGTTTCCTTCCATGCTTCACTGTACATCAGCTGCAGCAGTGACTTGTCTACCGTTGTTGTCAGTGCCCAGTTATTTATCATCAGCGGTGCTTCGACGATTACAGAATCATCCTGTGCCTGAAAAACTGCTCCTGTATGCCTGACAATATATGATCCCGCTTTTTCTCTTTCACTGCCATCACCGTCCAGATTATCCCAGAGCTTACCATCCCGGACAAACGGATGCCGGTCATCGGAAGAAGCAATGACTGCCCCCTGCTGATTCACCACCACATCCAGTTCGTTCTTCAGCCTTCCCGAAGATGCAATCGTCATCCACTTATCTTCCTCCAGATACATAATGACATATCTGTCTGCAAGATCAGCATCTTTGAACGGAACAGCAACAACAATTGCCTTCTTCCCGCTCACCCCATCGTCGTTTGTCTGAAAAAAGGACACATCCTGACTCGTCTGCATTTTTTTATAATAATCGGTGCTGCTGATATCCACTGTGATCTTTCCCGAACCGATTCCGCGCCCTGATGCCCCGCAGATTACCACCAGATAAGAACCTGTGCTTTCCTTAAGCACATCTGCTGCCTTCTGCTGGTTTCCCGTACTCAGATCATTTTTCAGATATAAACAGACAGGATCAGCTGCTGACGTCATTTTCAGCAGCTGATCCGACATTTTTTCGGCTCTTTCGGAAACAATATCGATCAGATTTTTTTCCACCTGATCTTTTGAATTATACCTCGCATAATTTACAAAAGCAGAGCCTATCAGAAATAATATAAAAAGAAAACATATCAATGGTAAAATCCAGTGTCTGGCCGTTTTCATTTATAACCTCTGTCATATCCCTATGAAAGAAATTCACACCCTGCTGAATTTCTTAATTACTGCTCCTGATTCCCTTCATGAGCATCTTCCGGTTTCTCAGCATCCAGGCTGCTGATTGCCGCATTCATTTCATCCTCTTCAGATTCTTTCTTTTCTTCAGGTTCAAACCGCTTGAACAATCCATTGTATAACATCGCGCACAGATATCCGGGTCCGGTAAATCCGAACATGATCACAATCGGTACGACTTTGATATCAAACAGATACAGAAGCAGTAACGGTATAAATGTTGCTGCTGTCATGCCGATCGTTCTGGGAAATCCCAGAATCGACATCAGTGCCGCATTCTTGATCGTTCCCCGGATTGTATTGGCAAATTTGGACTGCAGCGGAAAAATGTAAAGAGAAAACATATAAAGGAAAATGGAAACTGCCCCGATCACGACTACCAGCGCTTTGGGGAATGCCGCCGAGTTTCTCAGAATCCAGTAATCCATACCCAGAATCGCCATAACTGCCATCATCATCAGCCAGATCAGCGTTGACTGTTTGAAATTATCTTTAAATGATTTGAAAAAAGCCTTTGTGATATAGCTTTCTTCATTTCGTACCATTTTCAGAAGTACATAATGCATAGCTGTGATTGAAGCCCCTGCGGTAATTACCGGCAGGCAGCACACAAGCGTCAGAATGTTCAGCCACATCAGATCCGCGACCTTGTTAAGTGTCCGCATGACCGGACTGTCCATGTCAAAAAATTTTCCCATAACTCTTATTCTTTCTCTGCTTTCATCAGAATCTGATCTCCATTGGCGTAAAGCGTATACCATCCGCCGTCATTTCCGTTCCCAGCTTTCGAAATCCGATTCTGAGATAAAAATCTGTTGCATAAGGAGATGCATTTACAGTAACTCTTTTTTCCCCGTGATCTGCTTCCGCATAACTGCAGGCATATCTGATCAGTGCTGCCCCGATTCCGTTCCGGTGAAATCTGCTGTCGACAAACAGCAATGAAATATGCTTTTTTTCTCTGAGGGAGAGCATCCCGATAATCTGTCCGTGAAGTGAAGCCACAAACAATTGATAGCTGCCTGCAATGAACAGCTTTCTGAGTTCTTCATCAGAAACAAATCTCCGGAAATTCTCAATTCCCTCCGCCGTATAATCCGGTGCATCAAACTGCAGGAAAGTCTGATAGGCCAGGAGCATCGCCTGATCCCAGTCGCTGCCCCCGGCCTCTCTGATCCGGATATCACGCGTATCTGCTATCCCTGCTTCCACTTCAGCTGATCACTTTCCTGATCCATTCATATTGATCTTCAAAAACCTGCTGTCTGCCGACTTCCTGCAGAATTTCATGTCTCATTCCGTCATAGATCTTCAGATCCACCTTTGACAGATGATGCTCATTCAGATATATCTCGTACAGCTTACGTACCGCCGCGCCATAGTCTCCTACCGGATCCTCTGCGCCTGATGTCAGCAGAATCGGAAGATTCTTGGGAATATCCTCCATTGCGTCCGCGGACTGCGTTCTCTTCACCAGTTCTCCCATCGTCAGAAATCCGTTCAGAGTAAAGATAAAGTTGCAGGCAGGATCCTTCAGATAGGCATCCACACTGATTTCATTATGTGAAAGCCAGTCATCCTTTGTTTTGGCATTCGGAATCTTATCCAGATACTTTCCAAATGCAATGTGGTTGAGCAGTTTCGATCTGTATCTTGGTCCGCCGAAAACCTGAATCACTGTTGCAAGACACTTTGCAAATCTGACAAGCCCAAGTGACTGCATTCCTGTTCCCTGGATAATCGCAGCATCTATACCGGTTCCATAGCGTGTCAGGTATTCACGCACTACGAAAGAGCCAAAACTGTGTCCCAGAAGAATAATCGGAATTCCCGGATACTCCTGCTGTGTCATCTTCTTGAGCCTGTGCACATCACGTACCAGCACAGTTGCCGGATCCTTGTCACCGAAATACCCGTAGCAATCTCCTTCATGTACTGATCCGCCATGGCCCAGATGGTCATTGCCTGCCACCAGAATCCCATGCTCTGCCATAAATCTGGCAAATTCATCGTACCGGTCTACATACTCCTGCATTCCGTGCACTATCTGCAGAATTGCGATCGGCTTCTCTTCCGGAATCCAGCGGATTGCATGAATCTTTGTCTTCCTGTCCCTTGAATCATACGTCAGTTCTTCTTTTCGTATCATGGAAAGACCTCCCCAGCTATTATATTTTTTAGCACCCCATGATTCCGGTCCGGATTCCGTCAGCAGATCTCTGCTCCTGACGGCATTACCTTCTCCGGAACCATAAGTGCAAGATTACCTTCCGCATCTTCTGCGCAGAGCAGCATACCCTCTGATAACACACCTGCCAGCTTTGCAGGTTTTAAATTTACCAGCACCATGACCTTTTTCCCCACCAGATCCTCAGGTTCATAGTACTTGTGAATGCCGGATACAATCTGTCTGGTCTGACTTCCGATTTTCACCTGCGAGCAAAGCAGCTTCTTCGACTTCGGCACTGCCTCGCACTTCAGGATTTCCCCAACCTGAAACTGCATTGCACCAAACTGCTCATATTCAATTTCTTCCTTGGCCGGAATATCAATTCCCGGAAGCCCTGCTGTTTCTTTTTTCTCCTGTTTTGCTGCTTTTTTCGGCTGATCCGGCTTAAGTCCTGCCTTCGCAAGATTCTCTGCCGCAAGCTTCTGCTGCTTTTCAAAATCCGCCTTCTGCTTTTCTGTGATCACTGAAGCCTTTTCCAGTACTTCCTTCAGATCCTTACGTGCAAAAAGCATTTCCGGTGCTTCGGATACTTTTGTTCCCGAAGGATACAGTCCGAACTGATCCAGCGTATCAAAATCACGCATCTGCGTATTCAGCTCTGCTACCGTTTTCCGTGCAGCACCCGGCATATATGGTTCAAGAAGTGAAGCACCGATCACGATGGATTCTGTCAGGTTATAAAGAACTGTTGCCAGACGATCCTTCTTTGTCTCATCCTTTGCCAGTGCCCATGGCTCTGTTTCATCAATGTATTTATTGCAGCGTTTGAACAGCGTGAAAATTTCAGAAATCGCATCTGCAACTCTCAGCTCCGCCATCTTTTCTTCCACGTTTGCATAACAGCCGGTGACTGTCTTCTTCAGATCTTCATCCACTGCCTCTGTCACACCTTTGTTTTCCACAACACCGCCAAAATACTTGTTGGTCATTGCAATTGTACGGCTGACAAGATTGCCATAGGTATTGGCAAGATCGGAATTAAAGCGTTCCACCATCAGTTCCCAGGTGATTACGCCATCATTATCAAACGGCATCTCATGCAATACGAAATATCTGACAGCATCTACACCGAACAGATCCACAAGGTCATCTGCGTAGATTACATTTCCCTTGGATTTGCTCATCTTCTCGCCGCCCTGTAACAGCCACGGATGTCCGAATACCTGCTTCGGAAGCGGAAGTCCGAGTGCAATCAGGAAAATAGGCCAGTAAATGGTATGGAAACGGATAATGTCCTTACCGATCAGATGCAGATCTGCAGGCCAAAGTGCCTTAAACTGATCTGAACTGTTGCCGTCAGCATCATATCCGATTCCCGTAATATAATTGGTCAGTGCATCCAGCCATACATAAATAACATGCTTCGGATCAAAATCCACGGGAATTCCCCATTTGAAGGAAGTTCTCGACACACACAGATCCTGCAGACCCGGAAGCAGGAAATTATTCATCATTTCATTCTTACGTGCAACCGGCTGAATGAATTCCGGATGTGTATTGATGTAATCAATCAGCTGCGGTGCATATTTGCTCATACGGAAAAAATATGCTTCCTCTTCAGCAGGATGAACTTCAGAGCCGCACTCCGGACATCTGCCGTCCACCAGCTGTGACTCTGTATAGAACGCTTCACATTCCGTACAGTACATTCCCTTATAGGAGCCCTTGTAAATATCACCCTGATCATAGAACTTTTTGAAAATCTTCTGTACCTGTCTGACATGATCCTCATCCGTTGTACGGATAAAGCGGTCATAAGAAGTATCCATCAGATCCCATAAGCCCTTGATCGTTGTGGATACCTGATCAACAAACTCTTTCGGAGAGCTGCAGCCTGCTTCAATGGCGCGGGTTTCAATCTTCTGACCATGTTCATCGGAACCGGTCTGGAAATGAACGTCATACCCGTCTTTTCTCTTGTATCTTGCAATGGCATCGGCCAGTACAATTTCATAACTGTTGCCGATATGCGGCTTGCCTGATGTATAGGCAATGGCAGTTGTGATATAGTATTTTCCTTTGTTCTTCATTCTTTATGGAACTCCTTTATCTTTTGATTAGTATGTCAGTATCTCGCATCCGGTTTCAGTCACCAGTACCTGAACCTCCCACTGTGCAGAAGGCTTACGGTCTGCCGTATAAACTGTCCAGTCATTGTCCTCATCCACGAAGATTTCATCTGTTCCCATATTCACCATCGGTTCAATGGTAAATACCATGCCCGGAACCATCAGCATCTCTGTTCCCTTTTTGGTTACATAGCTGACATAAGGTTCTTCATGGAATTCAATTCCGCATCCATGTCCGCCGATCTCTCTGACAATGGTATATCCGTTTTCCAGTGCATGCTTATGTACCGCTTCACCCATATCACCCAGGAAATGCCACGGAACCACTTCCTTCACTCCGATTTCCACACATTCCTTTGTGACATCCACAAGTTTTTTCTTTTCCGGAGAAACATTTCCGATACAGAACATTCGTGAAGAATCCGAGAAATATCCGTTCAGAATTGTGGAGCAGTCCACATTCACAATATCTCCATCCTTCAGAACATCATCTTTGGACGGAATGCCATGGCAGACCTGATCATTGATTGATGTACAGCAGTTCTTCGGAAATCCCTCATAGTTCATGGTTGCACAGATACCACCCATTTCTGCTGTCTTTTCCGCAACCAGACGATCTATATCTTCTGTGCTCATACCTGCCTGAATCTTCGATGCAACCAGATCCAGACATGCAATATTGATCTTCGCACTTTCACGTATTCCCTGAATCTGCTCCGGCGTCTTTAACAGTCCTCTGTCCGGAACCACATGTCCTGCCACTTCGCATTCAATAATTCTTTCATCAAATGCTTCATGACATTTCTTATATTTTTTTCCACTTCCACACCAGCATAAATCATTACTTCTTAATTTTTTATACATTCTCTGCCTTCTTTTCAATTCTACACATAATTATACAGGATTAGTATGCCTTTTCACAATGCAATTGTCAAATTATGATCGATAATGCCATCCACACACCCTTCGTGCAGGCACGATGGCTGGTCAGTGCCACTTGGCTCTGCTGCATAAGCAGACACCACCTGCGAAACCTTCGGTTTCTCGGTCGTGTTGCTCGCCAAATGTCCCTGTCCATCCCTTCGTGCAGGCACGATGGCTGGTCAGTGCCACTTGGCTCTGCTTATGCACGCAAAAAAACAGAGCTTCTCCGGAAGTTTCCTCCTTCATAAGCTCTGCTTTTCATATTTCTTTCACCGGTTCACATCCGGTCCAGAAAGCCCCGTACATTACTCTCAATACTGCCTCTGAACACTGCAGATCCTGCCACAATCACATTTGCGCCGGCCTTAATCACCGTGTCGACATTATCCAGATTGATGCCGCCGTCCACTTCAATATCCTTATCCATGCCGCGTGCCGTAAGCATACTGCGAAGCTCGCGGATTCTTTCTGTAGAAGCATCAATATACTTCTGCCCGCCGAATCCCGGCTCCACACTCATCACCAGAAACAGATCAAGCTGATCCAGAAACGGTGCAAATGCATCAATATTGGTATGCGGTTTCACAGACATTCCGGCTTTTCTGCCGTTTCTGTGAATTGCATCAATCACTGCGCCAGGGTCCGAAGCCGCTTCCTGATGAAACGTAATGATATCTGCTCCGACCTCTGCAAACTCATCAATATAGCGAATCGGATCCGTGATCATCAGATGCACATCAAAAACACAGTCCGTAACACTGCGTATGCTCTTGATAACAGGCATCCCATAGGAAATGGACGGAACAAACACGCCATCCATGACATCTATGTGAATGTACTGTGCACCCGCCTGTGTGGCGGCTGTAATCTGCTGACCAAGTCTTGTAAAATCCGCTGACAGAATTGATGGTGAAAGAATATTCATATTATTTTACGAAGTCCTTTACTGAAGTGTAAATGCCTTTGCCGTCCAGTCCGTATTTCTCTACCAGTGCTGTTGCCGGGCCGGATTCTCCGAACACATCCTGCATACCGATCTTCTTCACCGGTGTCGGGCACAGTTCTGCAAGTGCATCACATACAGCGCTTCCGAGTCCGCCGATTACGGAATGTTCTTCTGCCGTAACCACTTTACCGGTCTTCTTTGCGGATGCTGCGATCAGTTCCTTATCCAGCGGCTTGATCGTGCAGATATTGATCACTTCTGCGGAAATGCCATCTGCTGCGAGCATGTCTGCTGCTTCAAGTGCTGCGCCTACGCAGATACCGGTTGCCACAACGGTAACATCCGTGCCTTCGCGAAGAATGGTTCCCTTACCGATTTCAAATTTATAATCCGGTCTGTCATTTACGATCGGGCATGCCGCACGTCCGAATCTGATATAAACAGGTCCGTCATGTTCTACTGCTGCGCGGACTGCTGCCTTTGCTTCAATATCATCTGCCGGGCACATCACTACCATTCCCGGAATTACTCTCATCAGCGCAAGATCTTCATTACACTGATGACTGGCACCGTCCTCACCTACTGTTACACCGGCATGTGTTCCGCCGATCTTTACATTCAGGTGCGGATAACCGATGGAATTTCTGACCTGCTCGAATGCACGTCCTGTTGCGAACATGGCAAAAGAGCTGACGAACGGGATCTTTCCTGTTGTTGCAAGTCCTGCTGCAATTCCCATCATATTGCTCTCTGCAATACCGCAGTCAATGTGACGGTCCGGGAATTTCTTTCTGAACATGGAAGTTCTTGTTGCTTCTGCAAGATCTGCATCCAGAACGACCAGATTGGGATATTCATCGCCAAGCTCGCAGAGTGCATTACCATAGCTGTCTCTTGTCGCAATCTTCTTTACATCACTCATAACTGTTCACCGATCCTTTCCAGGTCTGCCATTGCAGTTGCATACTCTTCATCATTCGGAGCCTTGCCGTGCCAGCTTACCTGATTTTCCATAAAGGATACGCCCTTGCCCTTGGTGCTGTGCATGATGATTGCTGTCGGCATGCCCTTAGTATTTCTTGCTTCTGCAAGTGCACTTCTGATCTGGTCAAAATCATCTGCTTCAATCCTGATAACATGGAAATTAAATGCTTCAAACTTCTTATCGATCGGATACGGAGAATTTACCTTATCAACAGGTCCGTCAATCTGAAGACCGTTGTTATCCACAATGACAACAAGGTTATCAAGCTTGCGGAAGCCTGCAAACATGGATGCTTCCCATACCTGTCCTTCTTCAATTTCACCATCACCCAGAAGTGTATATACACGGAAATCCTTATGATCAAGCTTTGCAGAAAGAGCCATTCCGCATGCTGCAGAAATTCCCTGTCCGAGTGAACCGCTGGACATATCAATTCCGGGAAGGTAATTCATACTCGGATGACCCTGCAGACGGGAGCCAAGCTTACGAAGTGTGGTAAGCTCTTCTACCGGGAAATATCCGCGCTGCGCCATAACCGAATAAAGTGCCGGTGCACAGTGTCCCTTGGATAAAACAAAACGGTCACGATCCGGATTCTTCGGATTCTTCGGATCAATCTTCATTTCTTCAAAATATAAATATGTCATCATATCTGCAGATGATAAGGATCCGCCTGGATGACCGCACTTTGCTGAATGTACTGCTGTTACGATGCCCTTGCGGACTTCATTTGCGATCTTCTGCAATTCTTTGTTCGTCATAGCTGTCTCCGCTCCTTTTATTTTTCATTTCAAAATCACCACATAGAATTTAACACAACTTAGAATTAAACACAACTTCTCATTTCTCTGCCTGGCCATAATATGCATTGGCACCATGCTTACGATAATAGTGTTTATCCTGTAATGCCTGCGGCGCCGGCTGTACGCGCGGATTAATCACTTCGCAGCGATATGCCATCTTGGCACATTCCTCGGTAACAACCGCATTATGAACTGCCTCCATGCTGTCCTTTCCCCAGGAAAAGACACCATGATTTTTGCACAGAACTGCAGGAACTGCAACCGGATCTTTACTGAGGCGTTCAAATTCATCCACAATCAGATGACCTGTGTTTTCCTCATATGCATCTTCAATTTCTTCTGCCGTCAGGCATCTTGCACAGGGGATTTCACCGTAGAAATAATCCGCATGAGTTGTTCCGTAACACGGAATACCTCTTCCCGCCTGTGCCCAGCTGGTTGCATAGGAGGAATGTGTATGCACAACGCCGCCGATGTTCTTCCATGCCTTATACAGTTCCACATGTGTCGGTGTGTCGGAGGAAGGATTCAGATCTCCCTCCACCTTATTACCGTCAAGATCCATGACAACCATATCATACGGCGTCATCTTATCATAATCAACGCCACTTGGCTTAATTACGAACAATCCGCTTTCACGGTCAATTTCGCTGACATTTCCCCAGGTAAATGTAACCAGTCCGTATTTCGGAAGCAGAATATTTGCTTCATAGACCTTTTTCTTTAATTCTTCCAGCATGCCCTTAACCTCTTTTCCATTATTTCAGTGAATCTACAGCAGCCCTTTCAATGGCAAGACCTGCCATATAGTCCTTCATGAAATCATCAAACCCTGCAACATCTTCTGCAGAAGGTTCTGTTGTTTCCACTTTGCCGCCGTGGAATACCTTTGCAGCAAGATACTGCTCCAGCGTTTCCTTTTCTTCTTTCTGAAGCATATATGCTGCCAGAAGCGCCATTCCCCATGGACCGCCTTCTCCTGCCGTTTCCATCAGTTTGATCGGTGCATTCAGAGCTGCCGCCATAACACGGTCACCAACACCCTTTGTCTTGAAGAATCCGCCCTGTCCATAGAAGAAATCCACCTTTACGTTTTCTTCCTTCATCAGGATATCGTTTCCTGCCTTCAGTGCGCCAAGTGCAGTGTACAGATGTGTCCGCATGAAATTGGCCAGATTAAACCTGTCATCCGGTCTTCTTACGAACAGCGGTCTTCCTTCATTGAAGCCGGTAATGCTTTCGCCGGAGAAATAGTTATATGCCAGAAGGCCGCCGCAGTCCGCATCGCCTTCCATCGCTTTTCTGTATAATGTTCCGTACAGCGTATTGTCATCCGGATCAGCACCGATTGCCTTCGCAAATTCCCGGAAAAGACCTACCCATGCATTCAGGTCGGAAGTACAGTTATTGCAGTGTACCATTGCCACCTGTTCACCGGACGGTGTGGTCACAAGATCCAGTTCGTCATGCGCTTTTTTCAGATCATGTTCCAGAACCACCATGGAGAATACTGAAGTTCCGGCGGAAATATTACCGGTTCTAACACCTACGGAATTGGTGGCTGCCATGCCTGTTCCCGCATCACCTTCCGGCGGGCATACCGGAATTCCTGCCTGAAGTGTTCCTGTAGGATCCAGTTTTCCGGCCCCTTCTGCGGTCAGCTTTCCTGCCTGCTGTCCTGCCACAAGTACTCTGGGCAGAACCCCGCGGATGTTCCAGTCAAAATGTCTGTCTGCGATCAGCGTATCGAACTGATCCAGCATCTTGCTGTTGTAGTCGCAGGTATCTGAATCAATCGGGAACATGCCGGAACCGTCGCCGACACCGATCACCTTTTCCCCTGTCATCTGCCAGTGGATATAGCCTGCGAGTGTTGTTACAAATGCAATATTTCCCACATGCGGTTCCTGATTCAGAATTGCCTGATACAGATGCGCAATGCTCCATCTCTGCGGAATGTGATATCCGAAAAGAGCTGTCAGTTTATCGGAAGCTTCCTCCGTAATGGTATTTCTCCATGTTCTGAAGGGCACCAGCAGTTCATTTTTACGGTCAAATGCCATATACCCGTGCATCATCGCAGAAAATCCCATAGCGCCGATCTTTACCAGCTTTTCACCATACTGCTTTTCCACATCTGCTGCCAGATCTCTGTAGCAGTCCTGAAGTCCTGTCCAGATATCCTCCAGTGTGTAGGTCCAGATTCCGTGATCCAGACGGTTTTCCCACTGATGACTTCCGGATGCGATCGGATTATGTTCCATATCCGTCAGCACCGCCTTGATTCTTGTTGATCCGAATTCAATACCGAGAACTGTTCTGCCCTCGGCAATTGCTGTCTTGTTGTCTCCCATATCTGTCTCTCACCTTCCCGGTCAGAAAAAAATATTCTGCCGATGTTTTTCCTTATCTGTACAGCGCGCTGTTCCATCTCAGCTCATTCTTAAGCTGATAAAGGTCTGTATGATTGTCGATCAGAACTGTCTCAATACCCATGGCATCCGCCCAGTCGATCATCTGCTCTGCAGACAGATCATAGGTAAACGCGGTATGATGTGCGCCGCCTGCAAGAATCCACGCAGCTGCTCCTGTCCTGAGATCAGGCTGCGGTGTCCAGAACGCTGTTGCAACAGGGAGCTTCGGCATGGGCTTTTCTGTCTTTTTGCAGTCCACAACACTGATGATCAGACGGAAATGATTTCCCATATCCACAAGTGAACATGCAATTCCGGAACCGGTCTTGCTCGTAAATACAAGACGGGCAGGATCTTCTCTGTTTCCCATGGACAGCGGGCAGACCTTGATGGAAACCGGGCCGTCTGCAATTGTCGGGCAGACTTCCAGCATGTGCGCTTCCAGAATTCCTTCCTTGCCCTTTACAAAGTTGTAGGTATAGTCTTCCATAAAGGAAGTTCCCTTTGCATCCTTTTTGCCTGCGGTCATGATCTTCATCAGACGAACCATGGCTGCTGTCTTCCAGTCGCCTTCTGCACCGAAGCCATAGCCTTTTTCCATCATTCTCTGCATTGCAAGACCCGGCAGCTGCTTCAGTCCGCCCAGCATTCCAAAATGGGTAACCACTGCCTGATAATTGCCGTCTTCGCAGAATTTCTCTGTTCCGATTTCGATACGGGCCTGCTCGGAAACATGTCTTCTGAACTCTGCAGGGTCTCTGCCTTCCAGCAGGATCTGATAATTCTGATAATATTCTTCTGTCAGGGAATCCACATCACCCTGAGATACTGCATTTACAACATCTACAAGGTCGTTGACATTGTAATGATCAATTTCCCAGCCGAATTTAATCTGTGCCTCGACCTTATCGCCTTCTGTCACTGCAACGTTATTCATGTTGTCACCGAAACGGCAGACACGGATATGAGAAGATTCCATGACACCGATCGCCGTGCGCATCCAGCCTGCAAGCTGCTCTACGACTTCCGGGTCTGTCCAGTGTCCTACGATGATCTTACGGTCAATTCCCATGCGGGATACGATATGACCGTATTCTCTGTCTCCGTGTGCAGACTGGTTTTCATTCATGAAATCCATATCAATGGTGTCATAGGGGATCTCTTCATTGAACTGTGTGTGTAAATGGCACAGCGGCTTTTTATATTCCTGAAGACCGATGATCCACATCTTGGCCGGGGAAAAAGTATGCATCCATGTGATAACACCGGCGCATTCCGGATCATTATTGGCCTCATTGAAGGTTCTGCGGATTGATGCCTGATCGATCAGTGTAGGTCTGCAGACAATTTCAAACGGAAGCTTTCCCGTTGCATTCAGTTCTTTTACAATTTTCTGTGAATGCTCTGCTACCTTTCTGAGGCATTCATCTCCGTAAAGATCCTGTGATCCGGTTGCAAACCAGAACTTGTAATTCTGTGACTGTTTCATTTGTTTCCTCCTGTTTTCCTTTTCTTATTGTTGATCGGTACTGATATTTCTCACCGAACTGCGTACTGTGATATCCTCTTCAAACTCGTGTGTGGCGCCGAACTGTGCATTGTGAATCAGATGCACCAGATTTTCAGCTGCCTTCGCTCCCAGCTTTTCCTTGGGATGCGGCACCGAATCCAGTCCCATTCCGTTCATCTGCGCAAGGTCTGAATCATCCATGCTGACAACAGACATCTGCTCCGGTATCCGGATGCCCTTTTCGCGAAGGAAACGGATCACTTCTACCGCCACCTGATCGTTATAGGCAAATACACCGGTACATTCCCGCAGTCTTCTGCAGATTTTTTCACGGTTTTCTTCCATATGGTCAAGATCCTCGGTATCCAGCCATACGATCCAGTCATCATGAATCTGATTACCGGCTTCCTTCATCGCCTGAAGGTAGCCGCTGTATCTTGCATGTCCCTGTCCGTCATCCAGTTTCAGAATGCAGCCGATTTTCCTGTGGCCGTGCTCTGTCAGCATCTTTACCGCGCGGTATGCACACTTTCTGTCATCCATGGAGACATGCGGGCAGCTCAGTTCCGGATAGTAGCTGTTGACAAAGAGTATCGGAATCCTGCGCGAGATCAGCTCCCGGTACAGATCAAGATTCGGGTTTGGCAATGCGCTCTTGGTCGGCTCCACAATCATTCCCGCAATATCATCATGCTGCAGAATGTCCTCCAGAATAGAGCGCTCTCTTTCGAATGTGTTGTTGGTAAATGCGATCTGCATGGAATAGCCGTAATCATTCAGTTTGCTTTCAATTCCCTGAATCATTCTGGGAAAAATATATCCGTCCAGATAAGTTGTAATGACCGCGATTCTCTTCTGCCGGTTTGCAGTTGTCTGTATATGCAGTTCAGAAACATAGGTCCCGCTGCCGCGCCTGCTTGTCAGAACTCCTTTTGCCTCCAGGCGCCCGATGGCATGTCTTGCCGTCTGCCTGCTGATCCGGAACTGATTGCACAGCTCATTCTCTGACGGAATTTTCATCCCCGGTGCAAGTGCACCGCTGTCAATTCTCTCCGTAATCCACCCGATCACTTCCTGATACTTTGCCACGTTTTTTCTCCCTGTGTATTCTGTTTTACACTTCCTGTCTTCTTTTGCCTCAAAGTTGTATTTGTACTAAAGTTGTATTTATTATTTCTTCAGCTTTGAGTCCAATTTGCGGGCAGTGCAGCATATTATTGAATATACCCGCCTTTATGATATCGTTGTCCCTGTATCATGTCAATCAGATTTTCCTGTAAAATATAGACATATTTTCAAAGTTGTATATGTACATATTTTCAAAAGCGTCTGCAAAAAGCTCATGATCCACGCAAAAAAGACATCCGCATACTCTGCCGATGTCTTTTTTGCCATAGAAAAAATATATTCTGTTATCTCCCGCTCTGTCCGCGGTAATAATAAAACATATACTGCTGCATTACGCCGTTGTAAGGCTCATATGCCGCAAACGGGTATCCGTGCGGATATTCCGTTTCCAGTACACGGTTGATCCATACATCTTTCGGAAAGGAATCCAGCCGGTGAAACCCGAACAGTTCCGTACAGTTCGCCACCTTGGTTCCCACGCCATAAATACATTTCAGGCTCTGTTCAAGTGCTGCATCATCCATCTGCTGCATCCGGTCAAAATCGATGATTCCATCCGCCGCAGCCTTTGCCGCACGCCTCACATATTCTGTCCGGTAGCCCAGTCCGCATTCACCAAGCTGCTGCGCAGTAAGTGCCGCCAGCTGTTCCGGCTTTGGAAATGCATATACCGTTTCAGTCTCTGTCTGCGTTTCAATTACGGTTCCTGCTGCTCTGCAGAGATTTTCTATCGCTGTCCGGATTGCCGGAATACTCTTTCTCTGCGAGATGATGAAACTGATCAGCATTTCCCACGGATCCTGTCTCAGAATCCGGATTCCCTGCCCGTATAAGGCGGCCTGATATAAAAAGGGATCCTGCTCCGGGTCAATCCGTTTTCTGATCTTCCCGTACTTTTCCTGAAAATCAAAATAGCGGCTCCAGAACGCCTCAAACTTTTCCTGACTGCAATCCGCCTCCAGCTGCGATACATTTTTTCTCCTGATGTGAAGAAGCTCACTGCCTGCAATAATTCTGCAGATGCCGTCATCCTGCATCGTCCAGCGAAAGCACTGCCCGCTGCCTGCTATTTTCTCAAGGTCCAGATCATCCCTGTACGTGAAGATCATTTTCCTGTCCCTGCCTTTGCCTGCCCCTGACGTCCTTCCTCGATCATACTGTCAAGGTATCCGCGATCCCACATCAGAATCTTGAGTTTTCTGGCCGCATCAACTGCCGGTGCGGTAAAATACTGATTTGTCATGACTGCGCCGACCATACGGTCATAAAAGTCTCTGCCTGCATATGCTTCCTGAACCGCTTTGACTCCGATCGGCTTATCATAACATTTGCACTGCACGGCATAGGTCACTCCGTCTTTCTCCGCCAGAATGTCCGTTCCGAAATCCCCGCTTCCTCTGGTTACCTCCACATCCACAAAACCATGCGCCCGTAACAGATCCGCACAGTAATATTCAAACTCATGCCCTTCCAGTTCATCCATCGGAAGCGGTCTGCTGCGCCTTAGCCTGACCAGAATCAGCACCAGTACCGCTGCTGCCAGACAGAGCGCTGCAATTATGATATACATCTTCATTCCTGCCATCACTCACCTGTCACGTTTTTATTTCAGAAGTGCCTGATAGATTTCTCTTTTACCGACACCACGATCTGCTGCCACCTGCTTCATGGCCTCCTTATGCGGCATCCCTGCATCTTCATAGAATTTCATATGTTCTTCGATGCTCATCTCCTGCCATCTGGCCTGTTTTTCTTCTTCCTTCTGTGACAGGCTTCTTCCTTCAATCACCAGCACATATTCACCGCGAGGCTCATTCTCATTGTACCAGCTGACTGCCGCCTCAAGCGTGGTCGGCATGATGTCCTCAAACTTCTTCGTCAGTTCCCTGCAGATCGTAACTCTGCGGTCTCCCAGTGCCTCCAGGAGGTCTTTCAGTGCAATTCTCAGATGATGCGGTGCTTCATACAGGATCATTGTCCTGCTCTCATTCTTCAGCTCCTCCAGTATCACCTTTCTTGCCTTTTTATCATCTGCTCCGGGCAAAAAGCCTTCAAAACAGAATCTTCTGGTACTCAGCCCCGACAGTGTCAGCGCCGTAATGCATGCTGCAGGTCCCGGCAGAGAAGTCACAACAATCCCCGCTTCCTGGCACATCCGCACCAGTACCTCTCCCGGGTCTGATATTGCCGGCGTACCGGCATCCGTAATCAGTGCAACATTTATCCCCTGCTGCATCTTCCCGATCAGATATTCCGCCTTGTCGACCTTATTATATTCATGATAACTTGTCATCGGCGTATGAATGTCGAAATGATTCAGAAGCTTCAGACTGTTCCTTGTATCTTCCGCTGCAATCAGATCCGCCTCTTTCAGCGTCTCCAGCACACGAAAAGTCATATCATCCAGATTTCCGATTGGTGTTGCACATAAAAAAAGCTTTCCTGCCATTTTCACTTCCCTTTCAATAGCCGTAGATATCATAAATCTCCTGCGTATATTTTCCCTGGCTCTCATATATGATCAGCGGTTTCTCCACTGTCATCCGGGATTTCCCGCCGCGTACCGCTTCGATCAGCACCATTGTCGGTTCGTGATCAATGAAAGGATGGACCATCTTCATCCGCTTCGGTTCCAGCCGGTAATCATGCAGCGTGACAATAATCTCCGCAAGCCGGAACGGCCGGTGCACCAGAAAAAGCTTTCCTCCCGGTTTCAGCAGCTTTGCAGATGTCTTCACCACATCCTCAAGCGTACACAGAACCTCATGCCTCGCAATCGCCTTCGGGCTGTCAGGGTTCTGCAGTCCATGCCGGCTGATCATATACGGGGGATTACAGGTGATAACATCAAAAGAAGCAGCGTCAAACTGCTCCCCTGCCTCTTTAATATCGCCTCTTACAATTGTGATTCTGTTTTCAAGATGATTCAGCAGAACACTTCGCTGCGCCATATCAGCGCTTTCTTCCTGAATCTCAAGGCCGTACAGATGCCCGGCCTGTGTCTTGGCTGACATCAGAATGGGAATAATACCGGTTCCCGTACCAAGATCCAGTACCCTGCTGCCGGCCGGTGCCTGTGCAAAACCTGACAGCAGAACCGCATCCATCCCGAAACAGAACCTCGCAGGGTCCTGAATGATCTGATAACCGTTCCGCTGAAGATCATCAATCCGTTCTCCCGGCTTTAAATCAATTGTCATCAAGTTTGGATTTTGCATCGGTCTGCTCTATTTTCTCCAGATTCTCAAGCTCTGCTTCATCTTCAGACTTGCTGTTCTTACCGTTATTTCCGTTACCGTTCTTACGCTTCTGCTTCTTCTTTACGAAATGGAGCGTCTCCAGTTTGCAGTCATGCACTTCCTTTGCATCATTGACATCCACCAGAATTCTGACCATCTGACGAAGGACACTGATACTTGAAACTTCACCTTTCAGTCCGTCATCCGTAGTTACAATGTCTCCGATATTCGGCATCTTACGGTTGATTTCTTCATAAACATCTTCTTCATTTTTAAGGCAGCACATCAGCCTTCCGCACACACCCGATATTTTCGTCGGATTCAGTGACAGACTCTGTTCCTTGGCCATCTTAATGGAAACCGGAGCAAAATCAGCCAGATAGGAATGACAGCAGAGCGGTCTTCCGCAGATACCGATTCCGCCGATAATCTTGGTTTAATCTCTGACACCGATCTGTCTGAGTTCGATTCTCGTCTTGAATACTGCCGCAAGATCCTTTACCAGTGCACGGAAATCTATTCTTCCGTCAGCTGTGAAGTAAAACAGCACCTTATTGTTATCAAATGTATATTCCGCATCAATCAGCTTCATTTCAAGACCATGCTTCTGGATTTTTTCCAGACAGATCTTAAATGCTTCCTTCTCCTTGGCACGGTTTGATGCTTCCTGCTCATCATCCTTCGGATTTGCAATTCTCAGCACCGGTTTTAAGGGCTTGATGACCTTTTCGTCCTCAATGTCTCTCGGATCCCCGACAACTGTGCCGTACTCTATTCCGCGAGCGGTTTCCACAATAACGTGGTCACCCTTGTGTATCTCATATTTCCCTGGAGCAAAAAAATATACCTTCCCGGCGGTTCTGAACCGTACGCCGATTACTGTTGTCATAGATTCTCCTTCACTGCTATCATAAGCATTTCCAATGCCAGATCTGCATTCACATTTGCATCCAGCCTTTTTCTGGCTTTCCGCATGGCTTCGATGATCCGATTCAGACCTTCATATGAGCACCGGTCAGCCGTATCTCTAATATACGATATTTTGTCCCTGAAAATCAAGTGATCATCCTCTTCTGTTGCCTTACAGACGAGAACATCCCTGAACCAGAACGTCAGCACATCCAGGAAATCCTGCTTCCTGTCCTGTTCCTGCGCGGTTATGATCTCATGAACCGTAGTATTGATTTCGAAAATTTCTTTTCTGCCCAGATTCTGAACCAGGGAAATCGTCTGATTTCTCAGTTCCTCGAATTCCTCATTCTGCGCCAGCTGAATTGCCTTTCCGACATTTCCCCTTGCAAACGCCACACAGAGATCCGCCTTGTAATCCACAATCTTGATCTGTTCCATCAGAAATTTTCTGACAGAATCATCACTGGCCGGTTTCATCGGCAATACAATACACCTGCTGATGATCGTCGGCAGAAACGCTTCTGTATTTTCTGTCAGAATAATGATCACAACATATGCCGGCGGCTCTTCCAGCGTCTTTAAAAGTGCATTCTGCGCCGAAGCTGTCATTTTTTCGCCTTCCGGAATAATATATATCTTATATTTACCGGAATAAGGTTTGATCTGAACATCATCCCTGACCTGCGCTCTGATTTCATCTACACCGATACTGCCGGGCTTCTCATGCGTCACCGTGATAATATCCGGATGATCCATGTGCTCTGCCTGTATGCAGGAATGACACTGATCACAGGCTTCCATATAGCCGCCCGTTTCCTGACGGTCCTCACACTGAAGTGTTTTTGCAAATATTCCAGCAATAAACTCTTTCCCGGATTCCTTTTCACCTGCAATGATATATGCATGTGACACCTTGCCGGTACGCAGTGCATTCTGCAAATGATCCTTCATCTGAGTCTGATCGATGATATCGGCAAAACGTGCCATAACGTGCCTCGTTTCCTGATTCTTATGATCTCATGTAAAAATATCCAGAAGAAGTCCCTCGATATCTCCGATAATTCCCATAATCGTGATATTGTCCTTCTCCTCTTTAAGCATTTCCTGCGTCAGTGCATCCAGATTCTGATTCACCAGACGGATGATTCCGTATACACGGTGACGTCCCTTCTTATCCAGAAAATTCTCTCTGCTGAACGAATGTGATCTCGTTACCACCTCATTCAGAAATTCGCGGATCATCGTCCGGTACCGCTGCATATCCCGGATGTCATGCTTTTTGGAGATCTGCCTGCCCTGCATGGAAATATTCTGCATCATTACATTCAGACGCGCGGCAAGACCCTCATCCTCGAGCTTGCTGGTCAGGATGAACTTGAATTTATCATCTGTCTGCTGTACCTGCTCCGGCGTTTCCACCGGCAACGGCTGCTGAACCTGATTGACCTTCATATCCATACTGATGCCTCTTTCCTGTGATTTTCAGACCGTTCATCTCCGGATCAGGGCTGTATCCCCGGGCGGCATTCCTCCTGAATATAGGAAATCACCTCTTCCAGGCATGTTCCGATCTCTCCGTTATTACTGAATGTTCTGGTAATGCCTGCTTTTCTTATATTCTCCGGACTGAAATCACTTTCATCCGCCAGATATCTTCTGCAAAGTTCATCATATTTCGGATGCTCCTGCTTGGCCTCACGATGCATCGCCCGTTCCATCCGGATCCTGTCGTCCGATTCAATCATTACCGGTACCACACGGTCTCTTCCGAAATAGCTGCAAAGAGACATGTAGGCTTCCAGTGTATTGATCATCAGATAACTTCCCGTATCCAGATTGATCTGTCCATCATCAACTGTGTAATATCTCCACTCTCCATAGTTAGTATGATAAACTCTTTCCTCTATGATCTTTCGGTCATTTTTCAGTGCCTGATAACCCGCCTCGTCAGAGAAGAAATACTGAATCCCGTTTTCTTCTCCCTTGCGCATGGGCCTTGTCGTGTACAACACAACCTTTTTCAGCCCCAGTGCCTCATCCTTCAGCAGATTTTTGTATATTGTATCCTTGCCCGTAGTGCTCTTTCCCATCAGCAATACGATTTTACCCATAATATTCCCCGTTTATCAGATATCAATCACTCTGATCATATTTGTTTTTCCTGAAATTCCAAGCGGCACTCCTGCCGTCAGAACAACCTTATCGCCTTCATGAATCAGGCCTGCATTCTCCGCTGCGGAAATTGCTTCACGGAAAAGATCATCTGTTGAATTCTCTTTTCTGATCTGAACAGGAGCAACACCCCACATCAGATTGATCTGTCTGCAGACACCTGCATCCATTGCACAGCCGATAATCGGGCAGGTAGGCTTGTATCTGGATACCATTCCTGCGGTAAATCCTGACATGGTTACCGAAATGATCGCATCCGCCTTGATCTCTGCAGCAATCGTGCATGTTGCATGAGAAATTGCCGTTGTCGTATCTTCAACTACTGCACCTTTTCTCTTTTCAAGACGTCCTGCGTAGTCAATATCTTCTTCTGCACGTTCTGCAATCCTGGCCATCGTTCTGACTGCCTCAATCGGATAATTTCCGTTCGCCGTCTCACCTGACAGCATGATTGCTGTTGTTCCGTCATATATGGCATTCGCTACATCTGTTGCCTCTGCTCTCGTCGGACGCGGATGCTCGATCATGGATTCCAGCATCTGTGTTGCCGTGATTACATACTTGCCTTCTGCTTCTGCCAGTTTGATCATTCTCTTCTGCAGAACCGGAACTTCCTCCAGCGGAACCTCAACACCCATATCGCCTCTGGCTACCATAATACCATCTGCAACCGTCAGAATTGCATTCAGATTCTTAATTCCCTGCGTACTCTCAATCTTGGCAATAATTTTCATCGGGCTGTGATGCTCTTCAAGAATCTTACGGATTGCCAGTACATCATCTGCAGTTCTGGTAAAAGACGCTGCAATAAAATCAAAGCCTTTTTCTATTCCGAACAGAAGATCACTCGTATCCACTTCGCTTAAATAAGGCATGGAAAGATCTGCACCCGGAACGTTAACACCCTTATGATTTGACACCTGTCCGCCATTTACAACAGTACAGACAATATCATTTTCCTTCACTTCATCCACGTGAAGTTCGATCAGCCCATCATCCAGCAGAATGGTCATCCCCGGCTTGCAATCATGCGTCAGTTCCTTATAGGTAATGGAAACCTTTGACTCATCACCCAGAATCTCATCTGCTGTCAGTGTAAACTTCTGACCTTCCTTCAGTTCAACCTTATCTCCTGCAAAATCTCTGAGACGAATCTCCGGTCCTTTTGTATCCAGCATTGTCGCAACATGAAGGCCCAGTTCTTCTCTGATCTTACAGATCCTGTCAAATTTCATTCCCTGTTCTTCATGTGTGCCATGAGAAAAGTTACATCTGGCAACATCCATTCCTGCGAGCATCAGCTCACGGATCTTGTCTTCACTCTGGCTTGCCGGTCCAACGGTACAGATAATTTTTGTTCTGCGCATATATTTTCCTCTTTCATCTTTTATCTTCTGTTTGTCTGATTACTGTAACAAGGGAATTCTCATCCCGGTCTGTTTCTATTCCCTGAAGGTTCATTCTGTTATCTATATAAATCTGCAATTGCTGCAGCAGTTTACGCTCAAATCGTTCTCCGGGCACAATCAGCGGTGTCCCCGGCGGATACAGATTGATAAATTCTCCGGCAATCCTTCCGGCGGCTTTTTCTATGGGAATCAGTTCTGTGTCTGCATCCCACGCCCTGTATAATGGCATCACCGCATCAGCATTCTCTGTTTCCCGACCTGTCTGCTCATCTGTACTTCCTTCAGATCTGTCTGCTCCCGGCCTGTCTGATCCTCCTGATTTGCTTCGCGGTATCTTTATTGCTCCTGTATTTTCCTGCACATTCTGTATGGAAACTGAAGCATCAATTTCATTCACTGCATCTGCAAGACGCCTGATTCCCTCTTCTGTATCATTTCCGGAAATAATCGCCAGCACATGATAAGCACCTGCCATTTCCATCTGCAGATGATACTTCTCTCTCAGAATTTCATACAGGTTCTGTCCGGTAATGCTGTGATCCTGTACTGCAATCACAATCTTGCATGGATCCGGAATCACACTTTCATCCGGCATGTGAAGATGTATGCATTCCTTCGTGTGACTGCACAAAAAATCATGATATCTGATCAGTCTTTCAAACCACTCTTCTCTGTCTTTCTCAAGCATATCCATGCAGGCATCCATTGAAGCCATAAAGACATAGGATGGACTGCTCGACTGGTAGATTCTCAGATAACGTCGCAGCCTTTCTCTTTTCACCAGCTTCCCCTGTACATGTAAAAGAGCTGTCTGTGTCATTGACGGAAGCGTCTTGTGCACACTGTGAATTACCAGATCCGCACCCTGATGAACCGCGCTGTCCGGAACCCCCGGATCGAACCCGAAATGCGCGCCGTGCGCCTCATCAACAATGAGCGGAATACCATACCTGTGCACTGCTTCTGCAATACCCTCAATATCTGCAGGAATTCCTTCATAAGTCGGTGAAGTAATAAACACTGCTTTTACTGTCGGATCAAGCTGATTCTCTATCGCCTTCACAGTCACCGCATCTGGAAATTCATATCCTTCTGCATTCCCTGAATCCACATATTTCAGCCTCAGATGCTTCAGATACGCCGCGTGATAAAAGGATCTGTGACTTGCACGTGCTGCAAGCACACAATCACCCTCATCTGCAACCGCTGATACCGCTGCGAGAACTCCGCAACTGCTCCCATTTACCAGGAAAAAAGTTTCATCTGCACCATAAAGCCTGTTGGCGCGTGCCTGTGCAGTCGCAATTATCCCATGCGCATCATGCAGATTATCGAATCCATCTATCTCTGTAATATCAATCTTACTGATTTCCTTCAGCACCCCGGATGTAACATTTCTCTTATGTCCGGGCATATGAAACGGATAAAGATCACTTTCATTCAGTTGAAGCAGGTGATCATACAGTTCAGGCATAATGGAAATCTGCCTTTCCGCTCTTTCTGAGCTTGACTGTCTCCAGAAAACTGCTGTATTTATCTGCCGTTGTCACTACCCATGCTTCCCTGTACCTCGGCGGAACAACTGTAAGCGGCCACATATGTTTCTTAATGATATCTTTTTCCAGCAGCGTCAGATCAAAATCCCTGTCTGCATTTTTCAGTGCTATGCCCGGATGATAAAATCCATGCAGATGCGGATGTATATTCTCCGGCGTATTGTGATGCCAGTCATACAGGAAATAATCATGTAAAAGGGCTCCTCTGACCAGTTCTTTCTCATCACAGCCAACATGAAGCTTTCTGTTGATCATCACTGCACATCTTGCAACATAAATGCTATGTGTAAACACAGACACATCACCATGCTGAATATACAGCTTTGACTTCTGGAAATTATCAGAATGAAGGATATCACCTGCATATTCTTCCAGTAAATGTTCAAAAGCCTTATGTTTCATTTCTGTTTCTTCTGCTTCTGTCACATCCACATATTTTTTAGTAAACATCTTTGCCTCTGTTTCTGATGTAAATGAACATCTATGCAAAAAGCCATTTCTACCTCATTATACCTGAGATTATAACATGAAATCTGAAAACCTGCATCATTCATAATCACAGTCTGAAAACTAAATTTTCCGCACATTCAGCATCAGTTCCGAATATCTCTTCTTTAAGCCGGGGTATTATATCTGTTTAATGCATATTGCAAGTTCCGATGTCTTTTCTCTATGTATGTTTTGAACAATTGACATTTCTATATACCAAAAAAACTCAGTAAACTTTTCGTTTACTGAGTTTGAATAATTGCAATAAAAAAGTGCCTAGAACAGGAATCGAACCGGTGACACGAGGATTTTCAGTCCTCTGCTCTACCAACTGAGCTATCTAGGCACAGAATAGCGGGGACAGGATTTGAACCTATGACCTTCGGGTTATGAGCCCGACGAGCTTCCAGACTGCTCCACCCCGCGTTATTAAGTTAATGGATGGCGGTGGATTCGAACCACCGAAGCAATTTGCAGCAGATTTACAGTCTGTCCCCTTTGGCCGCTCGGGAAGCCATCCATATAAAGCCGATGATCGGACTCGAACCGATAACCTGCTGATTACAGATCAGCTGCTCTGCCAATTGAGCCACGTCGGCGTTTCTAACATATTGATAAAACAAATGGGACCTATAGGGCTCGAACCTATGACCCTCTGCTTGTAAGGCAGATGCTCTCCCAGCTGAGCTAAGATCCCGTTCTTCAAAAATGAATATTCAATTTTGAAACGACCCGAAAGGGGTTCGAACCCTTGACCTCCGCCGTGACAGGGCGGCGCTCTAACCAACTGAGCCACTGGGCCATATTGAAGATATATTGTACCTTCAAAACTGCATACAAAGAATTCATCCTTTTCCTATCACCTTGCTTGGTTATGCCCTCGACCTATTAGTAACAGTCAGCTCCATGCATTGCTGCACTTCCACCCATGTCCTATCTACCTCGTAGTCTACAAGGGGTCTTACTGGCAAGCCAGGGATATCTCATCTTGAGGGGGGCTTCACGCTTAGATGCCTTCAGCGTTTATCCCTGCCGGACTTGGCTACTCTGCCATGCATTTGGTAATGCAACAGATACACCAGCGGTCCGTCCACCCCGGTCCTCTCGTACTAAGGGCAGCTCCTCTCAAATATCCTACGCCTACGCCGGATAGGGACCGAACTGTCTCACGACGTTCTGAACCCAGCTCGCGTACCGCTTTAATGGGCGAACAGCCCAACCCTTGGGACCTACTACAGCCCCAGGATGCGATGAGCCGACATCGAGGTGCCAAACCACTCCGTC
>CAYMBY010000053.1:0-8012 GCA_964388815.1 uncultured Butyrivibrio sp.
GCTGATACAGAAATGGAGGATATCATGGCAGATATAGAGAAAAGACCTGTCGGGATCACAGAGACCGTTCTTCGTGATGCCCATCAGTCATTAATTGCAACAAGAATGCCTACGGAGATCATGCTCCCGATTATCGATACAATGGATAAGGTCGGTTATCATGCAGTAGAGTGCTGGGGAGGCGCAACCTTCGATGCATCCTTAAGATTCCTGAAAGAAGATCCGTGGGAAAGACTCAGAAAATTAAGAGCAGGATTCAAAAACACCAAGCTGCAGATGCTGCTTCGTGGACAGAATATTCTGGGATATAAGCATTATCCGGATGATGTGGTAAACTATTTTGTAGAGAAATCCATTGCAAACGGTATTGATATTATCCGTATTTTTGATTGCCTGAATGATATGCGTAACCTTGAGACATCTGTCAAGGCATGCAAAAAAGAAGGCGGACATGCGCAGGTAACATTGGTTTATACACTGGGTGATGCCTATACACTTGACTACTGGATGAATATCTGCAAAACCATTGAATCCATGGGCGCAGATTCTATCTGTATCAAGGATATGTCAGGACTTCTTCTTCCTTACGAAGCAGAAAAACTGATCAAAGCCATGAAGAGTGCAACATCTCTTCCGATTGAACTTCATACACATTACACATCAGGTGTAGCCAGCATGACATATATGAAGGCTGTTGAAGCAGGCTGCGATATTATTGATACTGCAATTTCACCGTTCTCCATGGGCACATCACAGCCGGCTACTGAGGTTATGGTTGAAGCATTCAAGGGAACACCTTATGATACAGGACTTGATCAGAAACTTCTGGCAGAAATTGCCGATCATTTCAGACCGTACAGAGAAGAATGCTTAAAGAACGGACTGATGGATGTCAAGGTTCTGGGTGTTAATATCAAGACACTGATGTATCAGGTACCTGGCGGAATGCTTTCCAACATGGTAAAACAGCTGAAAGAGCAGAATGCTTCTGATAAGTATCAGGCAGTTCTGGAAGAAATTCCGAGAGTCCGTAAGGACTTTGGTGAACCGCCGCTGGTTACTCCTTCTTCACAGATCGTCGGCACACAGGCAGTTATGAATGTTCTGATGGGTGAGAGATATAAGGTCGCTACAGATCAGACCAAGGATCTTCTGTCCGGCAGATATGGCACAACAGTAAAACCGTTCAATGCAGAAGTTCAGAAGAAGATTATCGGCGACAGAGATGTGATCACATGTCGTCCGGCAGACCTGCTTGAGCCTGGTCTTCCGAAGTTTGAAGAGGAAGTAAAAGAATGGAAGCAGCAGGATGAGGATACACTGTCCTATGCGCTGTTCCCGCAGGTTGCAGTTGAATTCTTCAAGTATCGTCTTGCACAGCAGAAAAAAGTAGATCTTGAAAAGGCAGATACCAAAAACGGAGCATATCCGGCATAACAGAAAAATTCAGAAAACGGTCATACATGAAAAGATGTATGACCGTTTTTTTGATTGCAAGCCATTGTTGTGGTAAACTGATATATATATTATTATGTAAAAATATTAATGGATGGGATGATTATTTCGGTATGCAGGAATTCAGAAAACATCGAATTGAAAAAAGAAGCCTCATGGAGCATCGAGGGGTTGAACTGCGAAAGTCCGACAGAAACAGGCAGACACTTGCACTCGATGAAATCAACGGATTCAGGATCCGTCCGGGTTATTATGAGATCTATGGAGCGACAGTCATGCCTGATGGAGTAAACTTTACGGTTTATTCCAACGGAGCAACAGCAATTACGCTGCTGCTTTATCATCGCGGTGAAAAAAAGCCATATGTGGCAATTCCCTTTCCTGAAAGCTATCGAATCGGGAAAGTCTTTTCGATGACTGTATTCGGTCTTAACATTGAAAATCTGGAATACTGCTATTCTGTGGACGGACCATGGGATCCGGACAGAGGTCTTCTTTTTGATAAGAGTCATGCACTGCTTGATCCATATGCCAAGGCGGTTTCGGGACAGCGGATCTGGGGCCAGAATGCCAATCAGAACGGTGCATATCATGCAAGAGTTGTCAGAAGTAATTTTGAATGGAATGCCATGCAGCAGCTTCAGATTCCGATGAGTGATTCGATCATTTATGAAATGCATGTCAGAGGCTTTACCAAAGATCTCTCTTCCGGGGTACGTTTCCCCGGTACGTTTGAAGGCGTAATTGAGAAAATATCCTATCTCAAGCATCTTGGTGTTACGGCAGTAGAGCTTATGCCGATTTTTGAGTTTGACGAAACAAGAGATAAAAGAGAGGTGAACGGGCGGACACTTCTTGATTACTGGGGATATAATACTGTCAGCTTTTTTGCCCCGAATACAAGTTATGCATCAACCGGAGAATATAATCATGAAGGGGTTGAACTGAAGACACTGATCAAGGGGCTTAAGGAGAGCGGGATCGAAGTGATTCTTGATGTCGTATTCAATCATACGGCGGAAGGAAATGAAAATGGTCCCTTCATCTCGTTCAAAGGCTTTGATAATAATATTTATTATATGCTGACACCTGACGGAAAATATTACAATTTCAGCGGATGCGGAAATACGCTGAACTGCAACCATCCTATCGTACAGGAGATGATAGTCAGATGTCTGCGGTACTGGGTGGAAGAATATCGTGTAGATGGATTTCGTTTTGATCTTGCCAGTATTCTTGGACGAAATGAAGATGGTGCGCCGATGATGCGTCCGCCGCTGATCCAGAGGCTGGCATATGATCCGATACTCAGAGATGCCAAGCTGATTGCGGAAGCCTGGGATGCAGGCGGAATGTATCAGGTCGGAAGTTTCCCGGCATGGAAAAGATGGGCTGAATGGAACGGAAAATACAGAGATGATATCCGCGCATATCTTAAAGGGGAATACTGGGCAGCACCGGATGCGGTCAAAAGAATCACAGGTTCCATGGATCTGTATGGCGGAGAATATGTCGGATATAATTCATCCATTAATTTTCTGACCTGCCATGATGGATTTACACTCTATGATCTCTATGCATACAATAACAAACATAATGAAGCCAACGGATGGAACAATACCGACGGAAACAACGATAACCGGAGCTGGAACTGCGGCGCGGAAGGAGAAAGTTCTGATCCGGCGATCAGTGCACTCCGCTTCAGAATGATGAGAAACGCCATTACCGTGCTGATGTGCAGCAGAGGCACACCGATGCTGCTTGCAGGAGATGAATTCGGCAATACACAGTTTGGAAATAATAACGCATATTGTCAGGATAATCAGATTTCATGGCTGGATTGGACACTGATGGAAAAAAATCATGAATATTATGATTTTTACCGGAATATGATTCAGTTCAGAAGAAGACATCCTGCAATCCGTAAAGAACTGCTGGAAGCAAAGTGCGGACTCCCGTTTGTCAGTGCAAATGTCGAGGATCCGGCAAATCAGGACATTACCAAGGATTCCAAGGTAATCTGTATTTTATACGCCGGATATTGCAAGGAAAAAGGACATGATGACATTGTATATCTTGCAATTAACGTATACTGGGAAGATGTACCGATCAAGCTTCCGGTGCTGACAGGTGGAGGTTACTGGTCGATGGCGGTAAACACCGGTGCCGAAGACGGAAAATATTTTTATAACAGACCACAGCCTCTGACGCAGGAAAAATGGCTGCTTCGTTCCAGAAGTGTCAGCGTATTTATTGCATCCTACGGAAATGGATACATTCAGTAAAGTAAAGGGAAAACGACATGAGCGCAGACGAGAAGAAGTCCAATACAACTGAAACAGATACTGCTGATGATGCAAAACTCTGTGCAGGAGGATATCATTTCCTTACAGAAGAAGATGCAGAAAAGGCCAATATTGATGCACGTAAGATTGAATATATTGAAAGTCACGTGAATTTCAGCAGCCTTGAAGGAATCCGGGCGGTATATGAAAAAGCAATTGAAAACCGGATTTTCAAAACTCCGGTCGGCTGGAACTATCTCAGCAGACTGAGAGATAAAATGGTGGAGATGGGTGAGAATGAGAATAATCTGACACCGATTCCGATGCTGGTTACTTTTTCACATACGCCGCTGCCTGATGATTATGTTCCCAGACAGCGTATTCAGCGAATGCCGGAGAAAAGAAGATTTCCGTTACTGACCCTTTCCATTACCATGAATGCGGTCATGATTGCACTTGTTATAGCCATGTTCATGATTGCCAATACGAGTGATACGGATAATATCATGAATTATAAAAGAAATGTCATGAACCGTTACGCATCATGGGATCAGGAAATTTCAGACAGAGAGCAGGCAGTCCGCGAAAAGGAACGTCAGCTGGGAATTTCCGGAACAGAATCTTCACAGGCAGCAGAAGAAAGTTCGTCTGCAGGTGCGTCTACATCAGAATAAGCAGAATACGAACACAATTATGACATAATTCCGTTATATACTGAATGCATACAATGGAAAGGGTATGGTGCTGTGAAATGGACAGACTGAAAATTCTGGTAGTAGACGATGAGAGCCGAATGAGAAAGCTTGTCAGAGATTTTCTTGTGAAGAGTAATTTTGATGTGATTGAGGCTGAAGACGGGAGTCAGGCGCTTGATCTGTTTTTTGCAGATAAAGAGATTGCACTGATCATCCTGGATGTAATGATGCCCAAAATGGATGGATGGCAGGTATGCAGAGAAGTCAGGGCATATTCCAAGGTGCCGATTATCATGCTGACAGCCAAAGCTGATGAGAGAGATGAACTGCAGGGGTTTGATCTTGGTGTGGATGAGTATATTTCCAAACCCTTCAGCCCGAAGATTCTTGTGGCGAGAGTAGATGCAATTCTGAGAAGAACCAAGCAGATTTCGCAGGATGATGTGCTTCAGGCAGGCGGAATTGTTATTAATAAAGCTGCACACAGCGTAGAAATTGACGGCAAACCGATCGACCTCAGCTACAAGGAATTTGAACTTCTGTCCTATTTCCTTGAAAACAGGGGAATTGCGCTTTCAAGAGAAAATATTCTGAATAATGTATGGAATTATGACTATTTCGGAGATGCCAGAACCATCGATACCCATGTAAAGAAACTGCGTGGCAAAATGGGTGAAAAAGGTGACATGATCAAGACAATCTGGGGAATGGGGTATAAGTTTGAAGAAAATTAATACATCCAGACATCCCCTCCGGAGAGAGTTCTGTCTTCTTTTTCTGGGGCTTGTGGCAGGAATGGTGATTATCAGTCTGCTCCTGAATGATACATTACTTGAGAAATATTATATCAGAAACAAAACGCAGGTAATCACCGCGGCATATAACAGTATCAATGATGCTGCCAACAGCGGGGATATTTCATCTGATAATTTTGATATTGAACTCAGAAAAATCTGTGAGAAATACAATATTGATGTCATTGTACTTGATTCAGACTCACAGACCGTAAAATCTTCTTCCAATGACAGTACTTTTCTGGCAAGGCGTCTGTGGGATAATATGCTTCAGATCAATTCCGATGCAGACAAGCCGGATACGCAGATACTGGCCAAGACAGATCATTATACGCTTCAGATCGGAACCGATAAACGGACCAGTACGGCATATATGGAAGAATGGGGCTTTCTGGATAACGGTAATATTTTTCTGATCAGAAGCGCACTTGATGGAATCAGGGACAGCGTGGAGATTTCCAATCATTTCATGTCCTATGTCGGAATTCTGATTGCTGTTGTCGGTGGCATTCTTTCATTTTTTATTGCCAACCGGCTCACAAAGCCCATTCTGGAACTGACAGACATTTCCGAGAAGATGAAAAATCTTGATTTTGAGGCAAAGTATCAGGGAAAAGGCCGCAATGAACTGGATATTCTCGGAAAAAACATTAATGAACTGTCCGAAACGCTTGAAGTAACTATTTCGGAGCTGAAGACAGCAAATAATGAACTGAAACAGGATATTGAGCATAAAAACAAAATTGATGCCATGAGAAAGGAATTCCTTTCCAATGTTTCTCATGAGCTTAAAACACCCATTGCACTGATTCAGGGATATGCGGAAGGACTTCAGGAAGGCATTAATGAAGATGCCGAAAGCCGGAATTTCTATTGCGAAGTAATTATGGATGAAGCCGGTAAAATGAATGAAATGGTGAAAAAACTTCTGACACTCAATCAGCTTGAGTTTGGTAATGATGTGGTATCCATGGAGCGGTTTGATATTGTGGACCTTGTTCAGAATTATCTGAAATCAGCCGATATACTCGCTAAACAGAAGAATGCAACAGTCAGAATGGACACATATGAACCGATTTATGTCTGGGCTGATGAGTTCAAGGTAGAGGAAGTTCTGCAGAATTACTACAGTAATGCCATCAATCATCTTGACGGAGACAGAATTATCGAAATCCGTCTCAAACAGGATGAGGGAAAGGTAAGAATCAGTGTCTTCAATACGGGTACGCCGATTCCGGCAGACAGCATTGAGCATATCTGGGAAAAATTCTATAAGGTGGATAAGGCAAGAACCAGGGAATATGGCGGCAGCGGCGTTGGTTTGTCAATAGTGAAAGCAATCATGGATTCCATGCATCAGCAGTATGGAGTACAGAATTATGATAACGGCGTGGAATTCTGGTTTGAACTTGAAACGAAATAACAGCAATTATGAGGGAAGAGCATGAAGAAAAGGACTTTATCGATTCTGTTATCCATTTCCATTGCGTTATCATTAAGCGGGTGCGGTACTGCATATCCCGATCTGACGCAGGAGCAGTATGATCAGGTAACTGAATATGCGGCCGGTCTTCTGATGAAGTATTCCTATAACAAAATTGAACGGCTGGCGAATGTCAGTGATTCATCGGATAGCAGTTCAGAAGCAGACACAGAGAACAGCTCAGAGAGCGGCATGTTTTATTCGGGTACAGCATCGTCTGCAGGCAGTACGGACAGTATGGCCGTTAATGGCAGTACACTCGGATCCTCTGCTGCTTTAAATGCTTCAACAGGAGGAAGTGCCGGAGCCGGGATGCAGTCTTCAGAAAGTACATCGTCTTCAGATGCTGCATCTTCGCAGCAGGGAACTACACTTGCAGAACAGCAGGAAAATATTCAGAGCATGCTGGGCGGACTGATGCTTGAATATAACGGCTATTCCGTAATGAGTGATTATCCGAGTGAGGATGCGCAGGGCGCAGTGGCGGCAGACAGCGGAAACAAACTCCTGGTGCTGAATTTCACAGTCACAAACGCAGGAAATCAGGAAGTCAGTGTGGATATGACCAAAAAACGTGCTTCTTTTCTGATTTCAGTTAATGGAAAGAACCAGGGATATACACTGGTTTCCATGCTGGAGGATGATCTGAGTACATATCAGGGTAAGGTCGCATCCGGAGACAGCAAGGATGTGGTTTTGATCCTGCAGCTTCCCGAGAGTACGGCACAGGGAATCAAAACACTGGGAATGACGATCAAGAGCGGAGATGAATCCGTCAGCGTTTCACTTGAATAAATTAAATTCAGATACAGAAGATGTATGTGCAGAGTTCCGGCAGTACTGATCAGGAAATATTACGGATACCGCGGCCAAAAAGCGGATTCGCGGACCGGTCAGTCTGCCGGCACTTTTTTTGTACTGATAAAGCAGGAGAAAGGCGATATTATAATCTGAAAAAAATGAGTACATGTAATAGAACACAAAACACTGAATTTACAGGCATCAGCAGAATATAAAAGATGATATTCAGAATTTTTTTTATCAGATTTGAAAAATTCGAAAAAAAACTTCATTTTCAGGTTGACAATGAATGACCTGGGTGATATATTTATATTCGTTGCTGATGCAGCACCGAAAAAGTCTCGGAAAGCTGATCAGGAGCGGGGTTCAGAACAATCGGACCTGAAGATGCACCTTGAAAAATAAACAGTAATGCAACCCTGAAAAATTCCAGAAGCAGTCGAAAGACTGTGAGAATAATTCAGAACAAAAAACAGCTTATATGTATCCTTAGCCGGGC
>CAYMBY010000054.1:0-3568 GCA_964388815.1 uncultured Butyrivibrio sp.
ATGGCATACTCCCTAATCGATTGCTATCCCCCATTGTTTTCACCGTGGATGAAATGTATGCACTCTATTTTGCAATGCTGACCCTCCGCGATTATCAAACCACGCCTTTTCACTTCTCTGTGACTGCGCTTAAAAACAAGTTTGAAATGTGCTTATCCGACGAAAAAAAGAATCAGCTCCGAAAAATGGAAAGTATCCTGCGAATGGGTGGCATCAAACATTTTAATGAGAGTAAATATTTAAAAGATATCCTGTCATTTTCAATTGAGAACAGGGTGTGTGAAATTGAATACACAAAAAACTCCACTCCCCTGACATATTATGTACAGTTCTTCCATATTTCTGTAAGTGGTAAACTATAACCAGCAGATTTAGGCAAATAAAATCCAGCAACTATTACTGAACATCATCGAATGATATACTGTCATTCGGAGGTGAAGAAAGGATGGTTAAATGGATGGATTACTATAAGATCCAAGAATACAAAAGAAAGAAATTTAATAAGAGCCAGACTGCCAGAAAGCTGGGAATCAACCGGGAAACGGTTGGTGTTTACTGGGATATGACTCCAGAAGCCTACGCTGCACGAGTCGAATCTGCCAAGACCAGAGAAAAGAAAGCGGATCCCCATAAGGACTTTGTATTAGAATGTCTGCTGAAATATCCAGACATGTCGGCAGCACAGCTTTATGACTGGATCAAGGAACGTACCTGTCTGGAAACACTCGATTTTCAGGAACGATGTTTCAGAGACTATGTGAAATCTATCCGGGAGGAATACGATATCAAGAAGCCGGAAACATCAAGACAGTATGAAGCAATGGATGAACTGCCATCAGGGCAACAGGCCCAGGTCGATATGGGAGAAATAAGTCTGGAAACATTAAGCGGCCGGCATAAAAAGGTCTACTGCTTTGGAATGGTCATGACACATTCCCGTTACAAGTTTATTCTGTGGCAGGAAAGACCGTTTACAACAGATACCTTTGTACAGGCGCATATCAAAGCCTTTGCTTTTTTCGGTGGACGTCCACGGGAAATGGTCTATGATCAGGATAAGATCCTTGCAGTCAGTGAGAATAATGGTGACATCATCTATACAGAAGGATTCCAGAACTATGTAAATGAGGTGAAGTTTGATATTTTTTTATGTCATGGGGCAGATCCCGAATCCAAGGGACTGATTGAAAATGTCGTGAAGTATGCCAAGCATGGATTCGCAGAGCACCGCATTTTCAGGGATATCGGCAGCTTCAATGCAGACTGTATCGCCTGGCTTAAGAGAACAGGGAATAAAAAAGAGCATGGGACAACAAAAAAGATACCGGCAGAGGTGTTTACTCTCGAAAAGGAACACCTGATACCAGTATCTGAATACAGCTTCGTTGTGGCTGCTAATGACAGTATAGATTATCAGGTGAGAAAAGACAACATCGTTTTATACAAAGGGAATCGTTATCGGGTTCCTAAAGGAACATACAGTCCCGGAAAACGTGTATTCATGGTCGTTTCAGATGAAACAGTCTCCATCACAGACACCCTGACGGGAGAAATATATGCAACCCATCCGCTGTGTCATGAAAAGGGAAAACTGATTGGTCAGAAACGGGATGACCGGGATAAAAGCAAGTCATTGCAGGAACAGGAATGTCTTATTCAGCAGTTGTTTCAGAAAGACGAACTGGTTTCTCCATTTTTGGAACATATCCATCAGGCAAAGCCCCGCTATTACAGGGATCAGCTTGGCGTGATCAGAAAACTCTTTGAAGAATGGGATGTGGAACTGTTAATTCAGGGGCTTCACTACTGCTCAGAAAAAGAACTGTATTCTGCCGGGGAGTTAAAATCCAGTATTATCTATCTGGATCAGTTGAAAACAGCACCAAAGAAGAAAGAAAATTTAACAGCACTTCCGTCCAAGTATCGGGGAAATACACCGGAGATCCGCAATTTAGGAGTGTATGAGCAGGCAATGGAAAGGAGTGTTGTAAATGGATAATCTACAGGAAATCAGGACCTATGCATCATCGCTGGGGCTGATACACACAAAGAATGGGTTAGAAACCTTGATTCATACAGCAGAAACAGGGGAATCGAGCTATGTGACCTTCTTACAAGATGTGCTTGGCAGTGAGATACATTACCGACAGGATAAAGCAAAAGAAAAAAGAATTAAAGAAGCTGGATTTCCATATCCAAAGTATCTGAAGGATTTTGATCTCAGCTTTTGTCAGTCGATTACAAAGAAGCAGCTGAACCAGCTGTCAGAACTGACATGGATTGACGGCCTTTATAATCTCATACTTTCCGGTCCGCCCGGAGTAGGCAAGACCCATATGGCAATCGCACTTGCCTATCATGCCTGTGAGGAAGGATATAAAGCCAGTTATACAACAATGCAGTCATTAATGCAGTGTCTGCGTACCTGTGAGATTGATCGTCGAAGCAAAGCGAAAATGAACCGGATACATAAGTCAAATCTTCTGGTTATAGATGAAGTTGGATATCTTCCAATCACTTCTACAGAAGGCAACCTGTTCTTCCAGCTCATATCAGAACTGCAGGAACAAACTTCAATCATCATAACTACGAACAAAGGATTTGAGGAATGGGCTGAATTCCTGGATGACGCAGCATTAGCTACGGCAATCCTCGACCGGCTGTCATACCGATGTGATCGGATACAGATGTCAGGAAAAAGCTATCGGTTGGAAAACCGAAAATCATTTTTAGAGAAAGGACAGACAGGTGATGAAATTTAATAAGCACTTATCTCCTGAGGTGGAAGAATTACTTACCACTCAGTATGAGAAATACATAAAAGAAACTGTTATGACAAAGAAGGAAATGCGTGCCCTGCGTGAATGGGTAAAGGACGGACATAGCGTGTATGAGAATACATGTGATGCCTGGGCGGATGGACAGGTTCCGGTGGAATTCCTGACCGTGTATCGAGATGAAGAATATATCCGCCAGCATACCAAAGGAATGAGCCCGGAAGAAACACGTAAATTTGCAATGGATTATTACGGATGGTCTGATGATGAACCAGTTCAGCAGCCAGATGGTGCCATCTTATATCAAGTAGCACTTTCATCAGACGAAGGATTGCCATTTCAATAAAAAATCCCGCGGATTATTCCGCGGGTGCTATACCAAAAAGTGCTGGATTTTATTTGCCAGAAACTGCTGGAAAATAATTTCCATTTTTTGCCGGAAAGTACTTGCCGTTTACAGCAATCGACTTGATATCTTCGCTGATCAAATTTAAAACCGTTATTTTAAAAAATTCATTATCCTGTAAAATGTTTACAATGAATTACCCTCTCCTCATTGATCACATCCTACGTGAAGCTAGGCTTTATTTAAAAATGGTTCAGCAATTACAAAGTGGGGAAGAATTTGATCTTGAAGATGAGGCATTAGAACAAGAATTGTTCTGGAATACGATTATGGCAGAGCACGCCAAATTTATTCGTGGGCTGTTGGACCCTACCGAAGATGAACTCATAAACACTGCAAATAATTTTGGAAATGAGTTTGACGAGTTGATAGCGGAGTCAAAAGC
>CAYMBY010000055.1:0-6179 GCA_964388815.1 uncultured Butyrivibrio sp.
TTCCGACTATTCTGTTCAGCGGCACATCAACATCAATATTCTTAAGATTGTGCACGCGCGCTCCGCGTATTTCAATATGATCCGGCATGTTACTGCTCCATTTCCTGATGCTTTACTCCAGCTTCGACATCACTTTCTCAAATTGCTTTCTCCGCAGTGTGCTGATTGATCAGACCCTCTTTGGCATATGCACAGATATCCATCGTTTCTCCGTCAGTTTCGGCGACAACAACTGCCGGATTCATTCCTGATGAGCCGCTTTTCACCAATGCTTCAACAAGATTTCTGTTTTCATCTTCGAGCATTATTTTTCCGCATTCATTGACCGCATCCCTGACTTTAGAGAATGTGTCATTTCCAGATATCTGAATACGCTTAGATGCACTCTGCATTTTCAACTTTTTAGCTGTGAGCTTAACTGCCGGGCTGCCGCTTATTGCACTATACCTGCTTATCGCATCTGCCAGCAGATCGTTCATTACCTGCTCATCCATGATACTCCCCTTTTCTGCTTGTATGATTTAACGCTTCCACGCCTTACTTCTGACTGTTTAATCATACCATTTTATATTTATACATACAGATTTTTTTCATTTTAGAAGAGCCTGATTCGCGGATTCTGCCAAAAAAAGCGGAGAATCAACAAAAACTGATTCTCCGCTTTTTGTAATGTTCCCGGGCAGAGTTGAACTGCTGGCCTTCCGCTTAGGAGTTGCCACCGGGCCTGTTTATTGATCTTTTTTAATCACCTTATATCACCTTGAAACACTTATTTTACCTGCGTCCTCTCACTTTTACTCACTTACTGAAAACATACGATTTCTTTCAAAAATCTCTCCGTCGGGTGGCAATATTAATGCCACTGGCAGTGAATTTAGCGAATGGGCAATATTGCTGTTCTTACGATACTTATAATTAAAGTTTAATTCCCATATGCCGCATAAAATAAAATAAATTTTCACAACGTACATCAAAATACCGTGCAACATCTGGAATCTTAGCATTTTGTGATGGACTCTTTTTTGAAATCGGTCCAGCACCCGACTCCATCGTTATAATCACTGCATTCTGATTTACTGCAGCTGCGATAAGCCAAGGATCTGCTATATCATCCTGTGACCATCCACGGAGTGCCTGAGGCTTATAAAAGCCGCTGGTCTGCACATAAGATAAAACTTTCCCATATTGCATTGCTATAGAAGCATCTTTTCTGCTAAGAACATTTAGATCTTCAATATTTTTCAACCACAAGGCCAATTCATCTTCATTCTTGATAATCTCTTTATAGACAACATCCATAATCAAAACATTATCCTGAACGATAGCCTTTGACATCTGATCCCAAAATCCCTGTGCAATATCGAAGGGATAATACATACGGTATGGATTAACAAATATGTTGGTATCCAATAAGTATATTTCCTGCATCAGACACCACCTGACCTGTTGACTAACTCAACAAAAGTTTTTCCTGTAGTACCGGTAAGGTGATATGCATCCGTATATAGCGTTTTACCGGATTCTGTACTTTGTGCTAATGCTGCCACAAAATTCTTATCCCACTTACTATTAAGATTTCTGTAAAAATCGCCACCAGAACGCTTCTTAGCATTTTCCAGACTTCTTTTACTTTGTTTTACCAGTTCTTGAACAATTGCACCATACTTGTCCGAACTTATTTTATTCTGATCTAATGCCCGTCGTGTAATTACGAAACGACTACATCTAAAATATTTAGCAAGTTCCTGTATCTTTTCAAATATCTCTTGCTGATTTTCATTCCACTTCTGGTCAAAAATATCATCAGGGACAAGTAATTCTGCTGCCACTGCATTACACAGCACTTCCAACTTGCTTACAACAGCTGTGCTTCCAAACGGTTCATTATAAAAGCTATCTTTGCCAAGCCATACATGTGCAAGTTCATGAAACAGAGAAAAAATTTTGCCATTATCTGTGTCACAAGAATTAATAAAAATCAAAGATACCTGCTTATCAAGCAGAGTAAATGCCCTGAATTCATTTACATCAAGCTTACGGTGCGTATTATTCCCTACAACACCATTTGCCATTACAAGTACACCAATATTTTCAATGGCTTCTCTTGCAATTCGAAAAGAATCTGCCGCATTTTTCCCAGATAAAAACCATTCTTCATCTAATCCAAGTTCTTTTCTTATATCTAATGCAATTGTTTTCGCCTGCACTTTATCTGTGAATTTTCCAACATAAGAAAATGGCTCATTACCATTTGTCTTATAATAATCAATCATCCACTCCTGCACAGAAGACATTGCATCGACCGTATCAATCAAATTCCTACTCGGGTTATCTACAGAAATACTATTTACTGTTCTGAAATCAATAATTTCGCAATCATCTATTGGAGGTACTTCCAGGAAAAAATATCCTAACGGAATATTGGTCTTTTTACTTACATCTTCAATTTGATTAAATGTCGGTACCTTTTCTCCGGACTGCCATTCACGCAAAATATCAAAAATAGATTTTCCGACATCTTGGAATTGCAACTTTTGCATTACCCAATTCAGTATATCCGGTTGAATTTCAATAGATACTCCTGCCATCCTGGCACCTCCTTTCTTGAAAAGATCACATTTTATTTCTGACATAATTTGAGCGCATCTAAACCCACTTTCATTATAATTTTTTACTTGACAAATTTCAATCTGTTTAAATAAACAATGAGTGGATGTACCCAAATATTTCCTGTACTCCACTCATTGTATCATAAACGTTATAATGTTTTTGCCAATGTTTTTAGCAGTGCCGCCATTTCCGGCTTCTGCAACAGTCTGACTAATTCCTGTGCATCAGCTTCCGGCGACTCTTTTTCAACTTTGTTTTCAATCTCTGCCTTATCCGTTATATTCTTTGGATCATTTGGGCTGTAAAAAGCATTCTCCATACGCTGCGCATTTTTCATTCGATCATCATCCAGAATATGTGAATATACATCTGCCACCATTTTCATCTGTGCGTGTCCGGAATCTCCCTGCACAGACTTCATATCGCCCCCATTTAGTTTCAGTTTATATGTGATACTCGTATGCCGGATGCTATGAAAAACTACATATGGTAAATCATTCTCTTTGATCAGTTTCTTCATATTTCTATGAATACAGGTGCTTTCCATCGGTCTTCCATTTGGGCTGGTAAAAACCAGATCATAATCGTGATACTCCTCTCCCAGAAGCACTTTTAACTCTTCCTGCTGCTTTTTTCTTTCCACCAGCATTTCCGCAACAGTCTTCGGGAGAAAAACTTTCCGCACACTGGTCTCTGTCTTTGGCTCTTTTAGCAGAAGGACGGTCGTATTTGTACCCATAATAGATGGGAATTTTCTGATCACTCCCTTATCGCCCAGTATTTCCATGGTATTTCTGTTCACACGCTGCAATTCTTTATTTACATAAATATATGCGGTTCCTGCTTCGATACTTTCTTCTGAAATATCGATACAATCCCATGTAAGCCCCAGCATTTCTCCCATTCGGAGTGTACATACAAAGGCAAGGTTCAACGCCAGCTTCAGATCTGCATCGTCGCAAAGATCAATTGCCTTGAATAATGTCTCTGCATCCCATATAGAACGTTCTTCGTGTTTTTCCTTTGGCAGTGATGCATTCTCTACCGGATTTCTTGCCATCAGCTCCCATCTCACCGCCTGATGAAAAGCATTTCTCAATAATTTATGAATTTCTCTCACAGTATGTGCTGTCAGATATTCGCTTCGCGTCTTTACGTTATTAATACTGACCATTTTTACTTTAAGAAGACTTCTATAATACTGATCCATCATTCGTGGAGTAACGTCTTCCAGCTTTGTATTACCGATAATCGGGCTGATGTAATGCTTAATCAGTCCTTTCCTTCCTTCGTAGGTAGACATTGACCAACTATTCACCCCATAGAGTTCCATGTAATCTTTCAAAAGGTCGTCCACTGTTTTTGCGGTCGGAACAAGAAAAGTATTATTACTCTGTTCATGTTCAACCTCTATTTTCCTCGTTTTCGCTTCTCTTTTTGTATCGAAACTTTCCCATCGCTGCTTTTCTTTTCCTTTTTCATCCTTGTATTTATATACAACACAATATTTATTTCTTCTCTTTACGATGGATGCCATGCTTCGTATCCTCCTTCCCTCTTTCTCCTGCTTTCTTATAATGTGACTGGCTGGAGTACCATTTTTCAAAACTGTCTAACATGACCCTCATCCTGCCATTTACTTCTTTTACTTCAAAATAATTATTTCTTATCAGATAATAGGAATTTGTTTTCCCCATCCCCAACAACTTCCCCATCTCCGGAACGGAAATACTCGTCTTATTCAACTGCTCTGCAAGCGTTCGATTTTTACATGAACGCATCTGCCTCAGTTCCTTTTCTATTCTCCTGTTTGCTTCTTCTATTTCATTTTCAAACATTGCACTTACCTCCATTTCTCTTATTGAACTGTTATTTTTATTTCTAATTGCAGTCTACTAAGAAATGAAAAAAACGTTAAGGATGTCGCCTGATCTGCGCCTGACGGATCAGATGACATCCTTGACTTTATTCGTCCTGCTGATCAAGCCATTCGTCAAAACTTTTGCAGGAGATCCTGATCCGACCGCCAATCCTTACACTATGAAACTCATTTCTTCTGATCAATGCATAGGCTCCATTTCTGCTGAGTGACAGTATATCCATGATTTCATCCACCGTATATGTCCTTTTCTGTGGCTTCTGGCATGTCGGTACATTGTCCTTTTCTTCCTCGATCATTTTATTTACTGCTGCAATTTCTTCTTCAAACATTTTTCTTTCCTCCTCACAGACATTCCTCATGATTTCTGGTTTCAGGCGACGCACATTTCTGCCCTTTCTCCATCTGCTTTCTGACATCCTCATCCGGAACCCTGAATACCCGGATCCCATCCATGGTCATCATGAAGCGCTCCGGAGAATGGAATCTCTCTTCATACTTCTGCATCTGCTCCTCTGTCAGGGATCCGAAGTCATCCTCTGTCAGTCCCACTACCAGAAACGTTCCTGCCATGATATCCAGCGCCTGACCATCCGAACCGTACACGCTGCGGTTCAATGGCAGTCCGTCTATCTTCCCTTCTTCATTTGCAATCACTGCTACCGGATCATTGAAAAAATATGCTGCTTCAATATTTCCTCCCACTGCCTTCTGTAACGCTTCCAGACTGTTCTCCATCTGCACTCGCTGCGGAAATTTCTCCGGTTCCACAAGCAGTACATCCATCATCTCTGCTCCCATACCTGCCTCCTTTGGCTCCTCATCTCACACTGCTGCTCATCCATTGTCCCCGGTATTCTCACGGTGCTTCCACGCATTCCGGAATCACGCTGATACCAAATTCCACCAGAAGTGCCCGCTCCACCTCCCGGATCTGCTCCGGTTCCAGCCTTCCGATATATTTCAGAATCTGCTTCTTACTCACCGGCTGCGGCTGTTCTCCGATTCCCATGGAATCCTTCTTCAAAAAAGGAACATTCTGCAGCAGAAAGTGTGTCTCCATGTCCGTCTTCTTGATGCAGGATGTCAGCGGCACCACCTCCATAATGTCCGAATAGAAATTGCCGACGTCGTTCTGCATCACAACAGCCGGACGCTTTCCTCCCTGAATGGATCCGCGGTACAGACCCAGGTCAACAATGTAAACATCTCCTCTGTGATAGCTCCAGTCATCTCTCATTTATCCTGTCCTCCTGTGTAATAGATTTTCCCGGGAGAATGTGATCTTTCACATCTCTCACCTATTACCACTGGGGATGACCGGCTGTAGGGGTATAAGAGCAAAAAAATAAGAGCATTTACTGCCCTGCGATGTGCAGGGAGGTAAATGCTCTTTAAAATTTTGCGTTATGCAGATCATTTCATTAACTTCTTCTATCAGCTCGCCTCTATGATAGATATATATTTTGAAGCACCACATTCTCACGCTTGTGAAGATTGTGAAAAAGTGATTGAATTCAAATCTGACAATGAAAGTCACAAACAACTGTAGCCAAAAAAGTAAAGGCCAAAGTTGGGATTTCCCCAGTTTCGGCCCTTACCGTTTACTGTGATAACCTGTGTTAAAGGTCTTTCAGCAACTCAACAAATTTATCGAACTGAACAGCGCCATCAAGTTTCAAGTCCTTGC
>CAYMBY010000056.1:0-3805 GCA_964388815.1 uncultured Butyrivibrio sp.
ATACGCCCTGCAACATCATATAGCCCGACTCCGGGCGTAAAAATACGCAAAAGACAGCAAGAAAGCAACAAGAAGACAGGGCAGTTACGCCTCGTACCATCATATAGCCCGACTCCGGGCGTAAAAATACGCAAAAGACAGCAAGAAAGCAACAAGAAGACAGGGAAGATACGCCCCGCACCATCACATAGCCCGATTCCGGGCGTAAATTACCACATAACACACCATGATAACATGATAAATTACGCCTTGCGGAAACGATATAGCCAGCAGGGGCGTAACTTCATATACAAAATGATACGGGAGAAATCATGAAGAAGATACTACTTAGAGAACGTGACCATATCAATGCAATCTGCGAAAAAGTGAAAAAAGAACAGAGAGACAATAAATATGGAGACCTGCCTGCGCTGAAGGTTTCCAGGAGTCATGGCACTTTTCAATATCATGCTGAAAATCATTATATCTCCAAACGCAAAATGGACTACATAGAGAGTCTGGCGAAAAAAGAATATTATGAGAATTTAATTCCGAACTTTGAGTTGTTCATAAGAAAATGTGACGAATTGATTGCCCTGCTGGAAAGCGGAGTATTGGACAGCGCTTTCCATAGTTTATGCGAAGGCAAGCAGAAGCTGTTAATTGATGTTTTGTACTATCCGCTATCTGAACGAATGAAGAACTTTGAAATGGAAACATATGAGGAAAACAGGCTGCCTTATGAGATGATCGGGGAAATATACACGAATAAAGGGGAGAAGGTTCGTTCAAAGTCAGAGAAAATTATCGCAGATGAATTGTATCGAAGGGGTATTCCGTACCATTATGAAAAACCGCTGGTACTGGATGACAGAGGCAGAAAAGTCGTTTTGCATCCTGATTTCACAACGATGAATGTGACAAATGGAAGGACTGCTTATCTGGAGCATTTAGGCCTGATGGATCAGCCGGAATATTGTCAGAATGTTGCAAGGAAACTCAGTCTGTTTGAGAGAAACGGGCTGTTACTGGGAAGAGATGTTCTGCTGTTACATGAAAGCAGCAGTGAACCGTTGAATATCCGTATACTGAATCAATATCTCGATGAGTTTCTTGAATGAGTGTTGAAAAATGAAAGTTATTGCGGGAACATGAAAAATTAAAGAAGTGATGCAACAGATTCTATGCTGATGCGTCACCGGAGCAACAGATTTGCCAGAGCAACAGATTTGCCGAAGCAACAGATTTGCCGGAGCAACAGATTTGCATGATTTGAGAATCTTCTCCATAAGGTGTAAAGTAGTAGATATACAGGGAGGATATGCTATGACAGTACAGGCATCACAGGTAGCTGCAGTGGTAATATTTCTTTCAATGTTTGCACTTATTATTACAGATAAATTCGAACGGCATGTGGTGACTCTTCTATGCGCATTTTCCACCCTGGTCATTGTCTTCGGGATCTGTATGCACAGTCCGCGCGCAGCATGGGAAACACTGGCGGTTCAGAATATTTTCACACCGGGATTCTGGTATTCTGCGGCAGCTGCAGAGAATGCATCTACAGGGATTAACTGGGAGACCATCATATTTATTGCAGGAATGATGATTATGGTAGAGGGAATGGCAGAGGCGGGATTTTTCCGCTGGCTCTGCATGACGATCGCCAGAATCGTGCATTACCGTGCAATTCCGATTTTCTTTACTTTCATGCTGATGTCGGCACTTTTATCCATGTTTATCGACAGTATTACCGTTATCCTGTTTCTGGCGGCGGTTACCGTAGAACTTGCGCAGCTTCTTGGCTTTGATCCGGTGCCGATGATCCTGTCAGAAATATTCTGTGCCAATCTGGGAGGCTCGGCGACGATGTGCGGCGATCCGCCCAATATCATCATGGGTACTTCACTCGGTTTTAACTTTAATGATTTTATTACCAACACCGGCCTGATGGCAGGTGTATCCATGATCGCAGTGGTGATTTACTTTTTCCTGATCTTCAGAAAAGAGCTGGAGCAGGATGAAGCGCATCAGAATCTGGATGTGCATCCCGATCCGATGGAGGCGGTACATGATCTTCGAAGCTTCCGCATCAGTTATGTGATTTTCCTACTCGCGGTAGTACTGCTCGTTACACATGCGCAGACCGGGCTGACAGTTGCAGCCATCGGTGTGATCATTGCGGCGATTACCCTCCTGACGGCGTGGAAAAAGGCACCGGAACTATTGAAAAAAGTGGATTACAGAACGCTTCTTTTTTTCATCGGACTCTTTGTGGTGGTGGGAGGTCTTGAACAGACCGGATTCCTGCAGATCGTCGCAGACATGATCGGGAAAGCAAGCGGTGGCAATCCGATGATTCTGGTAGCGATCATCATGTGGGTATCGGCATTCCTGAGTGCATTTATTGATAATATCCCGTTTGTGGCCACCATGCTGCCGGTGATCAGAGCATTGTCGGTATCAGCAGGAGTGGATCTATCGGTGCTGGCCTGGGCGCTTTCGATCGGAACGGATGTCGGAGGCAGTGCGACGCCGATCGGTGCATCGGCCAATGTCGTCGGCACTTCAATTGCAGCCAGGAGCGGACATCCGATTACCTGGGGCAGATACTGCAGGAGCGCGGCAGCTGCGACCTGTATTGTACTGCTGATTTCCATGGGCATCATGTTCATACGTTACTTCTGATTGTGGATCTTTCATTGATATCCGGAAAGGGAGGCAGCATCATATGACAGAGAAACAGGTGATTATATCGGTAGGACGTGAATATGGCAGCGGAGGACATGCAATTGCGCAGATTCTGGCAACGAGATTTTCACTGCCCTTTTATGATAAAAATCTTCTGGAAGAGATTGCAACCGGCAAAAATGTGGATGTCAGAAATCTCGAGAAATATGATGAAATTCCTAAGAATCCGTGGATTTCCAGGACAGTTCGCGGTTTTAACAATTCACCGGAAGAAAATATCGCGCTTATGCAGTTTGATTATCTGAAAAAAATGGCGGCAGCGGGAACTTCATTTGTCATTGTCGGAAGATGTGCAGAGAATGTACTGAAAAGTGTTCCCGGACTGATCAGCTTTTTTATCATAGGAGATGAGACGGTCAAACAGGAAAGACTCTGCAGACTGTATCATGTTACTGCAAAGCAGGCACTCGAAATGATGAAGGACCATGACAGGCGAAGAAAGAACTATCATAATCATTTCTGCGAGTGGAAATGGGGCGATATGCATAACTATGACATGACGGTCAACAGCAGCAGGCTTGGAGTCGAAGAAACTGCTGATTTCCTGGAAGAATACATCAGACGCAGAATCTGATTTACTGCAAATTACAGGCATATTTTTCATAATTTGTCATGCATTATCATAAACTGACTCCTCTAAAATAATGATACAGGGTAAGCGTCATGATACATCAGACACTTACCCTGTATTACTGCAATTATGCAGAAAATTCAGAGGAGGTTGGAAGGTATGATCAGGGGTAACACAAAAATCATGTCAGCAGTACTGATTGCGGCAATGACGGTCACCGCGATGACGCCGCTCATGACAGCTGCGAAGGAGGAACATGGCACGGCAGCGGATGCATCAGATTCTGCTTCAAGCGAAGAAACGGCAGATGATGCCGCAGGTGCTTCTTCGAGCGAAGCATCAGATGCGCCGGCAGGCACGTCACAGGAGGAGACGGAGGCGGCAGCTCCTGCAGCGTCCAGAACAATCAAAACGAATCTGCTGGAATCCTTTAACACCGGATTTGAAGGCGCTGACGGCAGCGGAAATGTATACTGGTGGAATGACAGTGCATGGAAACAGGTA
>CAYMBY010000057.1:0-9332 GCA_964388815.1 uncultured Butyrivibrio sp.
GTATAACTATATGCTGTATCAGCCGGAGGATCTGTGGAACCGTATGGTACTGGCCTGTGATTACAACCTGGGGACGATGGCATTGTACAGCATGAGCCTTAATCATAATACCAGTCCGGTGGTTGTGACAGTTGAGCATAAAAACTATGATGAACTTGAAGTTGCAGGTCATTCTTTTCCGGAAGATACGAAGGAAAAAGAACGATTGCAGAAACTTATGGATGAGGATTTCCTGCGTATCATGACGCAGGCCTGCGATCAGAAAATTGTCACATCGGTATTCCTTCTGGGAGATGGATTCAGAGAAAAATGGATGCCGCGTACACTGGAGTTTCTGTGCAGAACAAGAAGGGTATTTCAGGGCAACAATATGTTCAGCAAAGGCGCAAGTATTGCAGCCAGGGAACGTCTGAATCCAAGCCCTGTGTTTGATAAATATCTGCTGCTGGGGGATGACAAGCTTCGCGCCAATGTAGGAATCACGCTGATCAAACAGGGCGTGGAATGTTACCATGCGCTGATGGATGCAGGGATTAACTGGTATGAGGCAGCGGCACAGGCGGAACTGATTCTGACATCCGGCAATGACATTACGCTGCAGAAGGTTTCTCTCAGCGGAGGAAAGCCCGAACTGATGACCATGGTTCTGGATGGAATGGAAGAACGTCCCGAAAGAACCACCAGAATCCGGATGAATGTTGATATGATATCGGTCAGCCAGATGAGAGTGCGGGTTGAAGATCTTGGGTTTGGCGAACTGTATCCTGCTTCCGGTAAAACCTGGACGCAGGTATTTGATCTCTGAAAAGAAATCTGAGGATGGAATAAAATGAGCAAACTGATATTCTGTACGGGAACCTGTGCACAGGAGCCGTACGACATGAAAAAAATCGGAAGAAAGGTTCATTCCATAGAAGAACTGTGTTTTTGTATCGCACAGAATGCTTTTTTGCTGGATACAGATGACTTTGATGAGACAATGGCTGACTGGATCAGCGAACAGTGCGGATTGAAGAAACTGGGGGCTGATCTGGAGGAACTGCTCAGAAGGAAATGTTCGGCAGCTGCTTTTGCGGGAACCATTCTGGAATATGTCAGATATAATACCGAGGAAGAAATTCATACGGTGGAAGATATCATGAGAGCCAATGCAGGAATGAATGTCTATGAAAAAAAGATGGCAAGGGCAGATTATCTTCTGAAGCGGGGAAAGTATCATCGTGCTTTTGAAGAATATGATGAGCTGCTCCGGATTCTGCCGGAGATAGATCGTGAAATGCGTGCCCGGATTGAGCATAACAAGGGCTGTATGTATGCCGGAATGTTTGATTATGAAAGCGCTGCAGCCATGTTCCGGTGCGAATATTCGGATGAACCGACGGAAGATGCCTATCTGTGCTATCTGGCAGCCATGCGGATGAAAATGCCGGAAAGAGAATATATTGCCTTTATCGGTGCGGATAAGGAGGCATATTCTTTTTCCATGAAGCTGGAACAGAAAATGAATCAGGCAGTTGAACTGTATGATGTCAGTGAAGAAAGAAAGTCACTGGATACGCTGGAGGCATGCCGGGAGAAAAACAGCGCAGGGGAGTATTACAGCCGGATGGGTAAAATTGCCGAAGAAATGAAAGAGGAGTATCGGAATCTGGTGACGGATAACGGGGAAAAGCGGAGATAACAGATGAGCTTCTGGGACAGATTCAGAAAAAAGACAAAAGCAGAAGAAAATCCGGCAGCTGAGGAAAAACAGAAACCGGAATGGAATGATATTGTCTATACCAGAAAAGACCTGAACATTCATGATGCCGTTCAGAGAAGAGAATATGTTCAGAACTGTCTGATCCAGATGGCAGAGGGCGGAAGAGAACTGGATAATCTTCAGTTCGAGTACAGGACCGTCACCTCTTATCTGCAGGACATGGAGGAAATCGATGCACTGCCGCCGCAAAAACATAAGCAGCTGGAAACCTGTGCACAGAAGATTCTGGAACATGAGCAGCAGAGAGAACAGTTCATGAACCGGAAAAGCCGGATGACAGATCAGGAATATGAACGGATGGATCAGCTGGGAGACCGGCAGATTCAGGAGAATATCCGCAAACTGGCGGATGCGGAGGACCTGCAGAAGAGAATCCGTAATGATTTAAAGCGTCTTGATGCAGAGCACCAGGCATATGATTTCAGAGCGGAAGAAGTGGAAAAGGCGCTGGCAACTGCGCGGGGACTTACCATCATGTGTGCGGTTGCACTCGGAGTCATTCTGGCACTGCTGTTCGGCGTACATATGCTGCTGAAACTGGATGTGACCTATGGCTATATGGCATCCATTCTGGCTGCAGCCATTGCGATTGTGTCATTGTATGTGAAAATCACGAATGCGGAACAGGAGCAGAAAAGCGTCAGAAATACAGTGACGAGACTGATTCTGCTGCAGAACACAGTGAAAATCCGCTATGTCAATAACCGGAACCTGCTGGATTATCTGTGCCTTAAATGCAGCGTACAGAGTGCGGAAGAACTCAGCCGGATGGCGGAACGCTATGAGCAGGAACGTGCGGAGAGGGAACGCTTCCAGGATGCAGAAAAGAATCTTGACTCAAATCAGCAGGATCTGTTATATCTGCTGCGCGACATTCAGATAAAAAATCCGGAGATCTGGCTGCATCAGACAGCGGCCATTATGGATCATAATGAAGAAGTGGAGATCAGGCATAATCTGATCGTCCGCAGACAGTCCCTGAGAAAACGGATCGATTATAACCGCGAGGTTGTCATCGGAAATGCAAAGGCGGAAATCGAGGATCTGGCGCATTCCTATCCGGAATATGCATCTGAAATTCTGGATCAGGTCAGCAGATATCAGGCAGAAACGGGAATGGACTAACAAAATGACGCATAATGCTGCGAAAAAAAGATAAAGAATGGGTGATACTGCCACTTGTCAGAGACAGTAGTGAGGTGATAAGATAAAGCCGCATTTGTTCGTTAGGTTGATATGTAGTTCAATTGGATTCATGAGGTAAACTATGGGAGAATTGGTACAGGATCAGACAGACAAGCTGGGAGAAGAGTGCGGCGTTTTCGGCATGTACGATTTTGACGGCGGGGATGTGGCGAATTCCATTTATTACGGTCTGTTAGCCCTTCAGCATCGCGGACAGGAAAGCTGCGGTATTGCAGTCAGCGAAACAAGCGGCCCTAAAGGCAAGGTCACCAGTTACAAGGAAATGGGACTGGTAAATGAAACTTTTACACCGGAAATCCTGGAGAAGATGAAGGGAGATATCGGTGTCGGACATGTAAGATATTCCACGGCCGGCAGCAGCACAAGAGAAAATGCACAGCCGCTGGTACTGAATTATGTAAAGGGAACACTTGCACCTGCACATAACGGAAATCTGGTCAACGCACTGGAACTCCGTAAGGAACTGGAATATACAGGAGCAATTTTTCAGACCACAATTGATTCTGAAGTGATTGCCTATCATATTGCCAGGGAGCGTCTTTGCAGCAAGAGCGTAGAAGAAGCTGTCGGCCGGGCAATGGTAAAGATCCGCGGGGCATACAGCCTTGTGATCATGTCTCCGAGGAAACTGATCGGTGCAAGAGATCCGTACGGATTCCGTCCGCTGGTCATCGGAAAGCGGGAGAACTGTTATGTACTCGCGAGTGAGACCTGTGCGCTTGATACAATCGGTGCGGAGTATATCCGTGACGTGGAACCGGGTGAGATTGTAACAATTTCTCCGGAAAAAGGAATTGAATCAGACAAGAGCCGCTGCATTGATCCGTCAAAGCACGGCCACTGTATTTTTGAATTTATCTATTTTGCAAGACCGGACAGCTATATTGACGGTGTGAGCGTGTATGATGCACGAATTCAGGCCGGTAAATATCTGGCAATCGATTCTCCGGTAGACGCTGATCTGGTCGTAGGCGTTCCGGAATCAGGTAACTGCGCGGCACTCGGGTATTCCCTGCAGTCGGGCATTCCATATGGACAGGCATTCGTTAAGAATTCTTATATCGGCAGAACATTTATCAAACCAAAACAGAAGAGTCGTGAAAGCAGCGTGCAGGTTAAACTGAACGCACTTCGTGAAGCAGTAAACGGGAAGAGAATTATCATGATTGATGATTCCATTGTACGTGGTACGACATCAGACCGTATTGTCCGTATGCTTCGTGATGCAGGAGCGAAAGAAGTACACATGAGAGTCAGCTCACCGCCGTTTTTGTGGCCGTGCTATTTCGGTACGGATGTACCGGCAAGAGAGCAGCTGATCGCATATAACCGGAGCGTGGAGGAAATCTGTAAGATCATCGGTGCAGATTCTCTGGGCTATCTGAAGATGGAACGGTTAAAGGAAATGGTCGGCGGAAACCTCAGCATCTGTTCCGGATGCTTTAACGGACATTATCCTGTTGATCCGCCGCAGGAGGACATCCGCGGGGAATATGATCACTGATTGCAATTAATATAATCTAAGGAGAAAATCATCATGAGTACAGATCGTTACAGCAGTCCGCTTTCCGAGCGTTATGCAAGTAAGGAGATGCAGTATATTTTTTCACAGGATATGAAGTTCAGAACATGGAGAAAGCTCTGGATTGCACTTGCAGAAGTTGAGAAAGAACTGGGACTGAATATCACTCAGGAACAGATTGATGAACTGAAGGCACATCAGGATGACATCAATTATGAAGTTGCACAGGCACGTGAAAAAGAAGTACGTCATGATGTCATGAGCCATGTCTATGCATATGGTGTACAGTGCCCGAAGGCAAAGGGAATTATTCATCTGGGTGCAACCAGCTGCTATGTCGGGGATAATACTGATATCATTATCATGACAGAGGCACTTCGCCTGGTCCGTAAGAAACTGGTGAACGTGATTGCAGAGCTGGCAAAGTTTGCAGATAAATATAAGGCCCAGCCGACACTCGGCTTTACACATTTCCAGCCGGCACAGCCGACAACTGTCGGTAAGAGAGCAACACTGTGGCTGCAGGATTTCACAATCGATCTTGAAGATCTGGATTATGTTCTTGATCATATGAAACTGCTGGGCTCCAAAGGAACTACCGGTACACAGGCTTCTTTTCTGGAACTGTTTGACGGTGACCTTTCCAGAGTGGATCGCCTTGATCCCATGATTGCAGAGAAGATGGGCTTCAAGAACTGCATGGCTGTTTCCGGACAGACCTACAGTCGTAAAATCGATATGAAAGTGGCAAATGTTCTGGCAGGAATTGCTGCAACAGCGACCAAAATGGCACAGGATATCCGTCTTCTGCAGCATCTGAAGGAAGTGGAAGAGCCTTTTGAAAAGAGCCAGATCGGTTCTTCTGCCATGGCATATAAGAGAAATCCGATGCGCTCCGAGCGTATCTGTTCTCTCTCCCGTTATGTGATTGTAGATACACTGAATCCTGCGATTACAGAAGTATCGCAGTGGTTTGAACGTACACTGGATGATTCCGCCAACAAGCGTCTGTCTATCCCGGAAGGGTTTCTTGCAACCGATGGTATTCTGGATCTGTGCCTGAATGTCGTAGACGGACTGGTGGTATATCCTAAGGTTATTGAGAAGCATATGATGGCAGAGCTGCCGTTCATGGCAACGGAGAACATCATGATGGATGCTGTCAAGGCAGGCGGAGACCGTCAGGAACTGCATGAGAGAATCCGTGAGCTGTCCATGGAAGCCGGGAAGACCGTCAAAGTCGAAGGCAAGGACAACAATCTGCTCGAACTGATCGCAGCAGATCCTGCATTCCACATGACTCTGGATGAACTGCAGAAGTCCATGGATCCGAAGAAGTATGTCGGCTGCAGCGAGCATCAGGTTGATAAGTTCCTGGCAGAGGTTGTAAAACCGATTCTGGATGCCAATAAGGAGCTTCTGGGCGTGAAGGCTGAGATTAATGTCTGAAATTCAAGCCGGATGCGGTGCATCCGGCTTGAATCAGAGGTTGCGGGGCAACCTCCGAAATTTGAATTGAATGGGGTGCTTTGCATCTTATAAAGGGAAATTCTGCTGAACAGGAATGGCTTGGCAGGATTTCCCTTTTTTTATGTGTGCCTGGCGGTTCTTTAACTGCCGAAGGCTCAAAGAGAGGCACAGGGGAATGTTTGCGGAAATTCATATAAATATGCAATCATGCTGACAATAATATTGCGCATAATCAAAGAATACAGCATATGTAACTTTGCGTATAATTGAATTTAGACCGGATCACTTATATCTATAAAAGGAAATGTGGAGGATATTGTAATCCTATCAGAAGAAAGACATCTGCAGATGTCTCCTTTGGATTTTGAAAAATTTGCTTATGCAATGATCTAAATGTGGGGCTGTCGCATGCGATGGCCTTTTGTTCTTGATAAGATATATTAGCAGGAACAAGGTGGCAAGACGGATGATGAAGAATGAGATCAGTGCGGATAATTGTATATTTGATCAAAAAATCGTATACTGCCAATTAAATAAACTGGAATTGAACCAAGTCGCTGCGCGACGGCCTGCCAAGGCTGTGGCGCAGTTTTTCTTTCACTAAAAAAGGCAGTTGAGATTCCTTATAAATGTATTTATAGTTAAGTTACCACACAAAACTGAATACAAAAGGACTCCACTGCCCATGAACAGAATACCATGTGCTGGTTTTTCAGACAAGCATATTTATTTTCCAAATGCGCCTCCGTGTATGCAGTGCCACTTATTGAATGCTGATTTTACACGGAGGATTTTTATGTACGAGAAATATTTTGAACAATTAAAAGAAGAATGCCTGATACGAAATCGTTCATCAAGGACTTCAGAGGCTTATATTGCAAATATAAAAGTCTTTATGAAATGGACCGGAAACAAGCCCATGGAAGAACTGACTTTGCAGGATGCCAGGGAATTCATTCTGTTTAAGAGGAGCAGGGGGATATCTGCTTCTACTTGTAACTTTTACAATTCTTCTGTCTGTTTTTTATACAGGCACGTTCTTCATATTCAATGGGACCAGGATCTTGTCCCGAGGATGAAGCTTGATACAAAACTTCCAACAGCCCTTTCTTTGGAGGAGGTTGAAACACTGATAGATACAGCCACACATATCCGTAATAAAGCCATCATTGCACTGCTTTACTCATCTGGCCTCAGAGTAGGGGAACTTATACACTTGCGGGCCCCAAATATCTATGCAAGCAGAATGCAGGTATATATTCCGGAAAGCAAGAACCATCGTGACCGCTGGACTATACTTTCAGACAGGGCACTTGGACTTTTGACAGAGTATTGGAAAAGTTATCCTGTTCCGCGTGAATACCTTTTTGTGGCGCTTGATGAGCCCCATCTGCCGTTAAAAGAGAGTGCAGTTGAAATCATGATCAGAACAGTTGCAAAAGAAGCCGGACTAACTGCACATCCACATACTCTCCGTCATTCTTTTGCCAGTCATATGATTGAGAGTGGTGTTCCCATCAATTATGTACAGGCAATGCTTGGCCACCGCTGTCTGGAATCAACTCAGGTGTACATCCACATTTCCAATAAAACCATTATGGGAATTAAGAGTCCCCTTGATCATCCACAAAAGAAAAAGCGTGGCCGTAAGCCAAAGAAAAAGGATGGTGATCCCAATGAATAACGCAATCACCATTCAGGATGTATTCCATCAGTTCCTGCCGGAATACTGTGAAACAAGGTTCTTTTCAAAAGAGCAGTGCATGGCAGCACAATGCATATCCAAATGCAGAACATCTGAAATGGGGGCAAATGTCAGTGAGTGTGTATCCTGTCATAAGAAATATATCCACTATAATTCCTGCAAAAACAGGCACTGCCCCATGTGTCAGGGAATGGATGTGGATGAATGGATAGACAGGCAACAGGAGAATGTACTTGATGTTCCATACTTTCATACTGTATTTACTATCCCAGAGGAACTTTATTCCCTGGTTTATTCAAATCAAAAGCTTTTGTACGATGCTTTATATCATGCAGCACACCTTACCATGGCGGAATTATCTGCTGACCCGAAACATCTGGGTGCCAAAATCGGATATATCTGCGTGCTTCATACATGGGGGTCCCGTATGAATTACCATCCCCACCTGCATATGATAGTCCTGGGCGGCGGTCTGGATGCGGCAAATCACTGGAAAGATAAAGGTAAAAAGTTTTTCTTTCCTGTAAAAGTAATGTCCGTTGTTTTCAAAAAATATTATCTGAAAGAACTCAAAGAGCTCCGTGAATCAAAGGAACTCCAGTATCATGGAACTGCCGGGGATTTGCAGAACCACTATTTCTTCAAGGAACTGATAAACAGGCTCTATGATAAAGACTGGATCGTTTATACCAAAGAAGCTTTTAATGGGGCGAATTCTGTAATCAAATATCTGGGAAGATACACGCACAGGATTGCTATCAGCAATCGGCGCATTATCAGTATGACAACAGAAAAAGTTACATATCTTGCCAAGGATTATAAAAATGGTGGCAGGATGATCCCCTATACTGTGAAAGGAGCGGAATTCATACGTATGTTTCTGATGCATGTATTGCCGAAGGGATTTGTGCGGATCAGACATTATGGCATTCTCTCCTGTCGTAGTAAGAAAGAGAAGATGGATCTTTGCCGAAAACTTTTAAACTGCATCCAATATCTGTCTCAGCTGAGAAATAAAACGACTGCTGAAAAGCTGATGATCCTATACAAAAAAGATATCTGTAAATGTGAGGCCTGCGGGGGGAATTTAATATCTATCAGGCTGCGGGGAAGCTATACACTTACAGGATAAAAATACGCAACTGAATACTTTAGAAAAGCCTTTATAACATAAGGCTTATTCATCATGTAAAAAAGTCTGTATACAGACTGTGAAGCCGACTGTGAACAAAGTTAAAGATATACAAGATTTGATATGTTTGGTAAAATCAAAGGAAACAGAACCATTGAAAATCCATAGCGTATTGGCTAAACGGACGCGCCTTGGTTCAATTGGTGAAAACCGGTGTGCAGTCCAGAGGAAAGGGCAGATACCTTAAAAATGTAGTCTGCTTTTTCCTCTGTCCTGACGCCGATTGTTCACGAAAGAATTCAAGATTATTTATATTTTACGAAGGTGATAATCAAATGGAGATACGAGTACAAAAAATTCTGGAACAGATAAAGTGTTTGAGCATACAAACTTTTGAAGAGAGTTTACTGGGCGTGTATGTTCATGGTTCGCTTGCACTTGGGTGTTTTAGTTGGGAAAACAGTGATATAGATTTTATAGTTGTTTTGAAAAACTCACCAACACAGGCGCAAAAAGAAAAATATATCTCAGGACT
>CAYMBY010000058.1:0-9011 GCA_964388815.1 uncultured Butyrivibrio sp.
TGCCTCATACGGCTTTCAGTATATATCTATATGACAGATTCGGGGACGTCTGCTTTCTTTATCGGATATCCATCTATACTGATGCTTTTCTTATCCATAAAGTTGCTTGCGCCGATACAGCTGATCCGCCTGAAAATGGCAATAGGCAGAATGTAACAGAAACCGGGTTACTGATCATGTGATCCTGCTGGCCGTCTGCATTGCTGTATATGCAAAAAAATTGCCCATTCTCGGCTCGTTTTCTCGGCTGATACGGACGGATGGTCGCAAATTTCCCATTTCAGTACGTATTTCTCCGGAAATCTGACATTTCTCCTGATTTTATTTTCGAAATTTACGGACGAATGGCTTCAATTTTCCCATTTCAGTACGTATTTTTCCGGAAATCTGACATTCCTTCTGATTGTATTTCCGGAATTTACGGACGGATGGCCTCAATTTCTCCATTTCAGTACGTATTTTGCTGGAAATCCGGCCTATCATCTTCCCCTGATAACCTTGATGACCCTGATAACCTTTTTTCGCCTGTCAGCATCCGGATATCGGGATACTGCTTCTCTGTGAGCTTCAACACACTTATCTGTCCTGACCCCGGATTATCGTCAGCGAATCGTCACAGATGCTTCTCCGTACCTTTACGATTGACCGTTACGCGCAGAATTTTCTTAGCGCAGTATAACGCCTTATATGCCGTATTTATTTGTCGGTTTCAGCAACATTTGATTTTTAATTACTTATCATCTTAATCCGAACACGGTGGTATGGAATTTCGAATTACAATTGAGACGATAAAATCCAGGGAAGCAAAATAGTTAAAAAATATCTGCAGATTCGTCTTATAATGTGTTATCATAAAACTATGTAATAAATATGCAGTCATTGTGTATGATAGCAGAGCAGATCTGCCATTATCATACAGGGCAGCAACGGACAACAGAATAAGGGGGTTATGAAAATGCAGGATTATACCAAGATTCTTTCCAGACAGTATCCGGATGTAACACTGAAAGTAATACCCGGTCATTTTGTGACACCGAACTCTCATATCAATTACTATATTGATATGACCACAATGAAAACCCGTCAGAATGAAGCAAGCGCAGTTGCGAAAGCACTCAGTACCGAATATGTGGCTTCTACGATTGTAGATACGATTGTCTGCATGGACGGGACAGAAGTAATCGGTGCTTTTCTGGCAGAGGAACTGACCAAAGCCGGATTCGTATCGATGAACCAGCACAAGACAATCTATGTCATGACGCCGGAATACGACCATGCAGGGCAGATGATTGTGCGGGATAACATGATGATGATGATTCAGAACAAACATGTGCTTCTGCTTCTGGCATCCACGACGACAGGGAAGACGCTCAGCCGTGCGATAGAAGGAATCAAGTACTATGGCGGACTGATCAGCGGTGTATCGGCTATCTTCTCTACAGCCAATAATGTGGCAGGATGCCCGATTCATTATCTGTTTTCCAAAGCGGATCTTCCTGATTATCAGGCGTACAGTGCAGACAACTGTCCGATGTGTGATGCGGGTACTCCGGTGGATGCGATCTGTAATGGCTTCGGCTATTCGGAAGTCCGGCATTGACAGGGAAACTGCTGAGCGTAGAAACGTTTCTTTATTGACATTATAGTCGAAAAGTGTAAAATTCAGTGTAAACAGTCTTAAATTTTCACAAAAGAGTCATGCAGTATTTTATCATATTGCATGAAGGAGGAGAGAAAAATGGCAGTAAAGAAGGCAACGGCCCCGAAGAAACCGGCTGCAAAAAAGGCAGAAGTGTTTAAGGCAAATGTAGTACTTCAGTATGGCGACAAATCAATCTCTTATGACGAAATTGTGCAGAATGCAAAGAATGTATGGGCATATGATCTTCATAAGGATGTAGCAGAGATCAAGTCAATGGAACTCTATGTAAAGCCGGAAGAAGACAGAGTATATTATGTAATCAATGGCAGTGAAGCCGGAAGCTTTATGATCTGACAACAGATACAGAACCAGACAGCCGCAGCGTGTTCGTTATACAGCGAACATTCTGCGGCTGTTTTTATATACAGATTCAATTTGCACATAAATCGGAAACTAAATTTGTGAAAATAGTTTCTTGATGATCTGAGCGCATGATGTTACAATATAGGAAACTTATAACATAGCAAAAGTTTCCCGATGAGGTGCTTCATGCAGAAAAGAATATTTCTGAATAACGACTGGAAATTTTCAAAGAAATACACGGCAGAAATGAGAGAGCCTGCCTTCAATGATCATGATATGGAAAACGTCAGAATCCCGCATACGGTTGTAGTTACACCGTTTCATTACTTTGACGAAAGTATCTATCGGATGATCAGCTGTTACAGAAAGACAGTGGTCATTGATCCTGAATGGAGAGAAAAAAGGGTGTTTCTTCATTTCGACGGAGTTGCACATACAGCCGAAGTTTTTGTCAACGGAAGGCCTGCAGGGACGCATGACTGCGGATATACCGCGTTTGAAACAGAACTGACGCAGTTCATGGAGCATAATGAAGATCTGGTGATCACCGTACGGGTTGACAGTACGGAAACGCAGAATGTACCGCCGTTCGGACATGTGGTCGATTATATGACCTATGGCGGAATTTATCGTGAGGTGTGGCTTGAAGTCAGAGAGCCGGTTTATATTCAGGATGTTTTTGTCAGAACGAAGCTGCCAAAGAATTTCTGCTTTCAGCAGGGAGCCGGCGCACAGTTATCCGAGGCAGCTCTTTCTTCACAGATATGCGTAGATTTAAGTGCCATGCATGAGGATCCGGAGCCTCAGAATCATCAGGATAAAAAGCTTCAGCTCAGGCAGACACTGACAAGAGTACGTCTTCAGGAAACAGAGAATATTGATCAGGACCCATATGCGCAGGAACAGCTCCTTGGAGTAACAGAACTGGAGGGAGAGACGGCATCACCTTCTTTCCATACGTTTCCCGTTGCCGTCTGGGATACGGAGTCTCCCGCACTGTACCTGCTGACAACGCAGCTTTGCAGGGATGATACCATTCTTGATGAAAAGACAGTAAGATTCGGCTTCAGAAAAGCGCTTTTCCGGAAAGACGGTTTCTATCTGAACGGCAGAAAGCTGAAGATCAGGGGACTCAACCGGCATCAGAGTTATCCGTATGTCGGCTATGCGATGCCTTCCTCCATGCAGAGACTGGATGCGGATATCCTGAAAAAAGAGCTGTGCGTGAACGCAGTCAGGACTTCACATTACCCGCAGTCACACGCCTTCATAGACAGATGCGATGAACTGGGCCTTCTGGTATTCATGGAATTCCCCGGCTGGCAGCATATCGGAGATGAGAAGTGGAAGGAACAGGCCTGCGAGAATCTGCAGGAAATGATTCTGCAGTTCAGAAATCATACCTCCATTATCCTCTGGGGCGTCAGAATCAATGAATCCATGGATGATGATTCTTTTTATGCAAAGACAAATCATATTGCGCACCGGCTTGATCCGACCAGACAGACCGGCGGGGTAAGAGCGATCAAAAAAAGTCATCTGCTGGAAGATGTCTATACCTACAATGATTTCGTACATAACGGCAGAAATGCAGGGTGTGAACCGAAAAGTCATGTGACTTCAGATATGAACAGACCATATCTGATTACGGAATATAACGGGCATATGTTCCCGACCAGAACATTTGACTATGAGGACAAGCGGATGGAGCATGCGATCCGCCATGCAAACGTACTGGATGCGGTTGCAGGTCAGGAGGATATCTCCGGGAGCTTTGGCTGGTGCATGTTCGACTATAATACACATCAGGATTTCGGGAGCGGTGACCGGGTCTGCTATCACGGGGTGATGGATATGTTCCGGAATCCGAAGCTTGCAGCAGCGGTATACAGAAGTCAGGATGAGCAGACAGATGTACTGGAAGTCAGTTCCGGAATGGATATCGGAGAACATGCTGAATGTATTCGCGGCGATGTATGGATTTTCACCAATGCGGATGCTGTCAGAATGTACAAAAACGGTGTGTTTATCAAGGAGTATACGCCGGCGGATTCACCATATCGCAGTCTCAGACACGGACCGGTTCTGGTTGATGATTATATCGGAAATCAGCTGCGTGACAATGAAAAGTTTACTACGGCACAGGCGGATGCCATCCGTGATGTGATGAACGCTGCGGCGAGAAGCGGTATGAGTGATATTCCGCTTCATATCAAGGCCAGGGCAGCCAGGGTTGCACTTCAGTATCATATGAAGTGGGAGGATGCACTGTCTCTTTACAACAGATATATCGGCGACTGGGGCGGCAAATCCACGGAGTTCCGTTTCGAAGCGATCCGCGGCGGCAAAGTGGTCCGCACCGTAATCAGAAAGCCGGCACATGAGCTTCATATTGAAGCCGATGTGGATCATACGCTTCTGACCGAAGGCGAGACCTATGATGTGGCACTTGTCAGAATCCGTGCAACAGATGAAAACGGCAATGTACTTCCGCTTTGCATGGAGCCGGTGGAACTGCAGACGGAGGGCGCTCTTGAACTGATCGGACCTGCTGTGGTACCGTTTCGCGGCGGGATGACCGGAACCTATGTCAGAACAAAGGGACAGAGCGGCAGCATGGCGCTTCATATTACCTGCGGCAGTCAGAAGATTACAGTTCCTTTTCAGGTATCTTTTTCATAAAACATACAATTAAAAGAAATGAGGCATAAAGCATAACATGGGAGATAAGTCAAAAGTCATATTCGGAAATGCCATGAGTGACAAGGTTTACCGGAAGGCATGCAATTCCAAAAAGAAGATGATGAAAAAGTTCGGAGATGATTCCGCAGCAGACTACCGGATCAGCATTCAGGAAAATCCGTATATCGGACCGGCACTCGGTGTGCAGAACATTACTTTATCAGATGAAAAGAGTGATCTTTCATTTGATGAAGAGAAAGGTATTATCGTCGGCAACATACGTATGGGATTCGGACATTACCGGATCTCCATGGCGATGGCGTCCTGCGCACATTATCTTGGGTATACGCCATACTGGATGGATCTGAATTCCTATCCGCAGACGACCTGTACCAAAGTCATCAGCGCACAGAATGATCTGTATTCGCTTGGATCAAGACTTTCAAAGAATCCTCTTTTTAACCGACTCGTCTGGGAGCCGATGAATTACGAGGGATTCAGAGCACTTTCCTATAATTCATCAGACCAGAAGAATGCGGAGCTGATGGCGCCGGTATATCGTAATGTACCCAAAGACATTCCGGTTATTGCAACTCATGTATGGCCGGCACAGGCTGCCATTCATGCAGGAATGAAACATGTGGTCAATGCGATTCCGGATAACTGGCCGATGGCGCTGCATCTTTCCGAAGGAAGTGTGCATACGATTCAGTGCCGCAATGCATATATGGGTTACCGGATTCTGAACGGTATGAATAAGGAACAGGTCTGCAGTCCGATGCCGGAGGGAAGCCTTATCTATACGGGGCATTATATTGATCACGAGCTCGTCAGCAATATTGAAAAAGACTGCGAGCAGCGTATTCTTCGTAAGAAGATGAAGGCACCGATGCGTTTTCTTCTGACCATTGGCGGTGCGGGTGCACAGAAGGAGATCTTTGCCGGAATGATCAGACATCTGCTGCCGGTGATCAGAGACAGGAAGGCGACACTCTATGTGAATGTCGGAGATTACAAAAATGTGTGGGATGACCTGATACGTGAGATTCCGGAAATGAAGGAACTGTCCTCAGAGCATTTCAACAACTGGGAGGATACAGAGAATTTCGCGGAGTTTGCACTGAATCCGAACAGCATTGTGACCGGAATTCACGGCTTCTGGCATGAAAATATCTTTGAAGCGGTATATTGTACCAATCTTCTGATGAGAAGCTGCGATGTGCTGGTGACCAAGCCCAGTGAGCTGGCGTTTTATCCGGTTCCCAAGCTCTTTATCAGACGTGTCGGCAAACATGAGATGTGGGGCGCCATTCATTCAGCGGAAATCGGGGACGGCACACTCGAATGCAGAGATCTTCCGCACACGATCCAGATGCTGGATCTGTTCATGCAGGACAGAACACTTCTGGAAGAGATGTGTCACAATATCGTTACGAATAAGTCCATCGGTATCTATGACGGCGCATACAACGCTGTGAAACTGGCAATGTCCATGAAATAACCCCTGCTGTATGCAGCGCGGTAAACGACAGAAAAAGAGGAAAATAAATGTCAACATCAATGTTATCAGGAAAAGAAAAGGCAGCATACGGACTTGGCGCGTTCGGCAAGGATATTGCCTACATGCTTTCTTCCGGCTATGTACTGTATTATTATCAGGACACGCTTCATGTGAGCCCGATTGCCATGGGAATCATTCTGCTCGTGGCGCGTGTATTTGATGCATTCAACGATCCGATCATGGGTGTGATTGTCGCAAAGACCCGTACAAAATGGGGAAAATTCAGGCCCTGGCTGTTAATCGGAACACTGCTGAATGCTGTGGTTCTGTATATGCTCTATACGGCACCGCCAGCACTGACCGGCGGCGGACTTGTAGCCTATGCCGCAATTGTCTATATCATGTGGGGCGTTACCTACACCATGATGGATATTCCGTTCTGGTCCATGATCCCCGCATTTACCAAAGGCGGAAGTGAGAGAGAGGGGCTGACAACACTTGCAAGGAGCTGCGCAGGTGTCGGCGATGCGCTGATCACAGTCATTACCGTAATGGTGGTTGCAATGCTCGGACATAATGATGACAGAATCGGTTTCAGCAGATTCGCTCTGATCATTTCTGTTATTTTTGCACTCTGTACCCTGATAACCTGCCTGTTTATCAGAGAAAAGTCAACAGCTGATGTTGATTCACCGTCTGTAAAGCAGATGTTCCGCGCGCTTGTACAGAACGATCAGGCGATGACGGTTGTGGTTTCCATTGTACTGATCAATCTGTCTCTTTATATCACTTCCGGACTTCTGATTTACTTTTTCAAATATGATTTTGGCGGTGTGAGATGGCGTACCTCATATACGCTCTTTACGACCTTCGGCGGCGGAATTCAGATACTGTCCATGATGATTCTGTATCCGCTCCTCAGAAAATTTCTGAATGCCATGCAGGTATTCTTTACCAGCTTTGTCATGGCAATTGCAGGCTATGCAATCCTGTTCGGAATGATGTTCGCAGGCTTTCTGAATCTCTATGTCATGCTGATTCCGGCATTTCTGGTGTTTGCCGCATTTGGTATGCTGACCATTCTGACAACAGTATTTCTTGCCAACACGGTTGACTACGGCGAGCTGAAGAATCACAGAAGAGATGACAGTGTGATTTTCTCCATGCAGACCTTTGTGGTAAAGCTGGCATCAGGACTTTCCAGTTTCCTGACTTCTGTCTGCCTTGCGGTCTTCGGGATCGGCAAGATCGCAGACAGTGTAGACAGTGAGGGAACGATACAGGCACTGTCGGGTGTTTCCGTCATGGGACTTCGCATGTTCATGACACTGATCCCGATTACAGGGCTGCTGCTGGCAGCTCTGATATTCAGAAAAAAGTATATTCTGACAGATGAAAAGCTGGCGGAGATTGAACAGCAGGTGAAAACTGCCGGCTGAGACAGCACTGTATGAGAACAGAAGATAAAAGCTCCGGATACCATGGCAGGGAATAAATGCAGTGGTGTCCGGAGCTTTTCTGCTTCATTTCAAAAGAGCCCGCTTCGCGGGTTCCGTAATGCAAAAAAAGAAGCACTGCATCTCTGCAGTGCTTCTCAGGTGTTTGTATTAAGCTCTTTCTACTAATTTAGATCTCATGCAACTTGTACAAACATTCATTCTTCTTGTCTCACCGTTAATCTTAACAGCAACACGCTGAACATTTGAATTCCAAGCTCTGTTAGATCTTCTATGAGAATGGCTTACGTTGTTACCGAAATGAACGCCTTTGCCACAAACTTCACATTTAGCCATTTTGACACCTCCTTATAAGCCATGTTTTCTAATCAGATACCTGTTGCTGACCTACAATTTGTCCGCAACAGTGATATATTATCAGAAACAATGAAAGAATGCAAGAGAAAGTTTTGAAATTAGAGGTTTATTTTTTTCAGTACAAAGCTTATAATAACCTATATATGCGAAAACTCAAGAAGGGCAGACCCCGCACGCTTTCCGTGCGAATGAAAGGCTGCACGCTTCGGAAAGGCATGGAGAATATGAAGGCTTCTTCTATGAATACACATATGGGCAGCATATCCATAGACAGCGAAGTAATTGCACAGTATGCAGGCGCTGTTGCCATGGAATGTTTCGGCATCGTAGGAATGGCAAATGTAAGTGTGAAGGACGGTCTTGTCAACCTTCTCAAAATGGACAATATGACAAAGGGGATCAATGTGGTAGTCAATCCCAACCATAAACTTGTTCTTGATTTTCATGTAATTGTATCTTACGGAGTCAGCATTTCTGCAGTAGCAGATAATCTGATCGACAATGTCAAATACAAGGTGGAGGAATTCACCGGCCTGGAAATTGAGAAGATAAATATTTATGTCGAGGGCGTTCGGGTCATTGACTGATATCACCGAACTTAGGAGGACTTTACGTTGAATACCAATACGATAGATGCCGGGATGCTGGCAAAAATGTTCCTGGCAGGAGCCAAGAATCTTGAGGCAAAAAAGGAATGGATTAATGAACTGAATGTTTTTCCAGTCCCTGACGGAGATACCGGAACCAATATGACCATGACGATCATGTCTGCAGCAAAGGAAGTTGCAGCAGCGGATCAGAGTGATATGTCAGCAGTGTGCAAATGTATTTCTTCCGGATCCTTAAGAGGAGCCAGAGGAAATTCGGGCGTTATTCTTTCACAGCTGATGCGTGGATTTACCAAGGTGGTAAAAGAGCATGAGACCATTGACTGCAATCTTGCAGCCGAAGGCTTTGAAAAGGCTGTAGAAACAGCGTACAAGGCAGTTATGAAGCCGAAGGAAGGCAC
>CAYMBY010000059.1:0-4353 GCA_964388815.1 uncultured Butyrivibrio sp.
GTTTATAATGACAATGCGCCGGATGCTGCTTCCTATGCATCTTATTATGCGATGATTGAGCCGGATATCGCAGCATCCATATATCAGGGAGTGCTGGAGAGCCAGCAGAGCGATGAAGAGGTTACAAAATATGCGGCAGCGTATTCTGCGATGAAACCGAAGCAGGCGGCAGCTATTTTCGATAAAATGGATGATCTGACACTGGCAGCCAGAATCCTGAATCAGATGAGTTCAGATGACAGAGGCGCGATCCTTGGGGCAATGGACGCAACAGTTGCGGATGAAGTAACCAAACTGATGGAACCTGCTGCACTTCCGGAGCTTTCCGGCAGCAGCAATAATGCCGGCAGCGGAAAATAAATGAATTGAAAAAGTACAAAAAAATCGGCCATACGGGTTATGTTTTTTACCTGTGTGGCCGATATTATTACTGAAAAAGACAGGTGTGCCTTTTTGCCATTTCAAAGCAGGCGGCAGGGGCCGCAGAAAGGAGAAAAAATGTCCAGCACAACTGTACAGAGCATTGGGCTGCAGAGCACGGGAATGATAAATACCGCACAGACGCAGAACAGTTCACAGACATCCGCATCAGATGGAACTCATTTTGATGATGTGATGGATGCAGCAAAGCTCAGTACACAGGCCGTAAGCCAGACAGGACGTCAAAGCACAGCGGTACAGGTACAGAGTACGACGAATCAGCTGGGGAAAACAACAGAATCTGACAACAATAACAAATCAGCTGTTGTTCAAAACAGTAAGGATTCGCAGAATACTTCGGACAGGGTCAGCAGAAATAAGACGACCGTGAACGATCAGACGGATGACAGGGATGTCAGTACAGATGTGAAAGATGCAATCAGTGAAGCAGGGAACAAACTTATCAAGGACACGGCGAAAGAACTGGGAATCAGCGAAGAGGATGTCAAAAATGCAATGGAGACGCTGGGGCTGACTGCTGCAGATCTCTTAAATCCCCAGAACATGATTCAGCTTTTTTCCACACTTACGCAGGATCCGGATTCCGTGAATATCCTGACGGATTCAAATCTGTTTCAGAGTCTGCAGAATCTTCTGCAGGAGACGGACACGCTCAGACAGAATCTTACAGAGAACTTCAGCCTGAGTGATGAGCAGCTGCAGGCAGCAATTGAAGCGGTATCACAGCAGGAGCAGCCGGAGGTTTTACCGGATCTGACCGATTTCACAGTGAATGACAACAGTTCACAGCAGGAACCGGAAAATACGCAGCAGACCATACCGGAAGAGAGCCAGTTCAATATTCTGAAAACAGATCAGAACGGAAAGGTGACACAGGTTCAGGTCAGCGTGGATGATCAGACCGGAGCAAAGACACTTGGAAATGCAGAAGTCGTCACACTGGCGGAGAATACAGAAAACGGAGAAGACGCAGATGCCGGAAAAGAGAATCTTGCAGGAAACAGCAGCGGACAGAGTGTTCTCGATCAGATCGTCAATGGATTGAACAAGGCGGCAACGGATATTTCACAGACGCAGAGCACTTTCCAGAGCGCGATGACGCAACAGACCGGGCAGACTACGGATATGCAGTCGATCATCAGTCAGATTACAGATTACATGAAGGTACAGCTCAAACCGGACATGACCTCCATGGAACTGCAGCTTCATCCGCAGAGTCTCGGTAATGTCAATGTAATCGTTACAGCAGGAAAAGACGGCGGAGTGGTTGCACAGTTTACCGCACAGAATGAAACAGTGAAGGCGGCACTGGAAAGCCAGGTTGCACAGCTGCAGCAGAGATTTGATGAACAGGGAATCAAGATTGATTCTGTTGAAGTTACATTGCAGAGTCACCAGTTCGAGCAGAATCTTCAGCAGGGCTCACAGCAACAGGCGGATACACAAAACACAGGTAAGAGCACAAGAGGCGTTCACAGGATCAACCTTGGAGAAATGAGTTCTGACGGTGAAGAAATCGAAGCACTGGATGACGACAGCAGACTTACCGCACAGATGATGGCAGTGAACGGAAATACCGTTGATTACACAGCCTGAGGGAAGGAGAAAAAATGAGCGTAAGCGCAGTAATCAAAGATGGCAAACTCGTAAACGGAACAAGCTCATCAAGTTCAAGCTCGTCCACAACAGGCAGTTCCTCGACAACCTCCATTTCTGATCAGAAGGATCAGTTCATGAAACTTCTGGTTGCACAGATGAAGTATCAGGATCCGCTGGAACCGACATCGAATACAGAATATATTCAGCAGTATGCGACGTTTTCGGAACTTGAGCAGATGCAGAATATGAGCCAGAACATATCACTTTCAAGAGCATCGGATTTTGTAGGAAAGACCGTAATTGTCAATACAACGAATGCCGATGGAACGACATCACAGGTGGAGGGCAAGGTAGATTATGTGACCTACAGTTCCGGTGAAGCCTATGTGAATATCAATGGCAACAGCTATAACGCAGATAATGTGGCAGCAGTTGTGGACAGTACCTACAAGACACAGACGGATGCAGCGCAGGCAGTGATGGATGAGATTGATAAGCTGGGAAGTCTTCAGGAAATCACCTTAAGTGATGCAACGAATATCAACAATATCGAAACCGTATATGAAGCAATGGATTCCACAACGAAGAGCTATATCAAGAGCAGTTATGTAACCGCACTGGAACAGTACGTGGCCAGAATCAAGGAACTTCAGTCGGAAAGCAGCGCATCGGGCAGCACTTCCACAGATACTTCATCTTCAGCCACAACTGCATCAGATACCACGTCGGCATCCACAGCAGCAACATCCGAAACATCGGATACATCAGATTCTTCGGACAGCAGTTCAGAGAGTACTTCGACAGATACGACGGCGGAAACCACGGCAGCTTCAACGGCAGCGGCGACGGACACAGCAGATACGACAGATACCACGACAACATCAGAAACTACCACATCTTCTGTATCCGGATCATAAAGCAGCCTGAAGGACATTCTCACGGAGGAGAACGAATATGACAATACAGAATGGTCAGTTCCTTTCCATCGGGCAGGTACAGGACAGATATCTGAATGGTTCAGCACAGGTAAAAAAAGCACAGACAGGAGATACCACTTCTTTCCAGCAGGTTCTGAGTCAGATAGAAGGTTCACAGGAAACAGTGAAATTCTCCAAGCACGCAGCCAATCGTCTGACTGACAGAAACATTGAACTGACACAGGATCAGATGGACAGACTGAATCAGGGTACAATCCAGGCAGGTGAAAAGGGAATCAATGAATCACTGATTCTGGTAGATCAGCTGGCATTCATCGTAAATGTACCGAACAATACGGTGGTCACAGCAATGGATCAGAAGGAACAGGGCAATCAGGTATTTACCAACATCGACGGAGCAGTCATCGCATGACCGGACCAAAGTCAGCATAAGTGCTGATCAGGGGGCCATGGAATTCCCGACTGACAGAAGGAATTCCACAAAATGAAATCCGTCCTCGTTTGTAAGAAACATTCATGAGCAAGGAGGACAAGCATATGTTAAGATCAATGTATTCCGGCGTTGCCGGACTTAAGACACATCAGACCAAGATGGACGTTATCGGTAATAATATTGCCAACGTTAATACGACTTCGTACAAGTCGCAGTCCATTTCGTTCAGTGACCTGATGTATCAGACCACACAGAACGCATCAGGCGCGACATCCACAACCGGCGGTGTCAATGCCAGACAGATCGGTCTTGGTTCCAAATCGGGAGCCATTTCCACTGCCATTTCCACGCAGGGTGCCACACAGACGACGAATAACCCGTTCGATCTGATGATTACAGGAAATTCTTTCTTTGTCGTGAATAACGGTACATCAAATGAATATACAAGAGACGGTTCCTTCTATGTGGACGGTTCCGGCAACCTTGCCATGCAGTCTACCGGTTATTATGTATACGGCTGGACGGCGCAGACAGATGCCACAACCGGTGTGACCAGCATCAATCAGAACAGCGGACTTGGCAAACTCCAGGTAATGAACAAGAAGTACATGACCTATGAACCGGAAGCAACGACGCAGGCAGTCATCAGCGGCAATATTGATGCCAAGGATGCCAATGTTACTTCTACAGCAGGTAAGACCGTGACACTGGTGTTCTTTGATAATAAAGGAGATCTGTATTCTGCAGAGTTCACGTTGAAAAACAGTTCTACTGCGAATCAGTATACACTTGCGCTGACTGACATTCTGGATTCTTCGGGAACGTCGGTTGGAAACAAGCAGATGGCTCAGGTGTCATTTGGAACAAGTGATACCAATGCATTGAATAAGAATTATTATGTGAGCAGCTATGCATCCGGTGGCAAGGTAGTATATACGGATA
>CAYMBY010000060.1:0-35707 GCA_964388815.1 uncultured Butyrivibrio sp.
CACTATCGGAATTCAGTCTTTTTGCCGATCTAAATAGAAAGGGGCTGATGCCCCTTTCTATTAGAGGTTGCTTTGCAACCTCTGTAAAAAACATGGGTAGAGGTTGCTTTGCAACTTTTGTAAGTTCCGGAAAGGATGCCGTTTATGTTAAACAATATCAGTAAACTGAGTACTTCTGCTTCAGAGAGTTACCGGAAAGCGTCCTCTGCAGGCAAATCTGCAAAGACGTCTTCTGCAGCGACAGTTGCAGGCTCCGGTGATACTGCTTCTGCCGTTACGGATACCGTGGAATTGTCTGCAGAAGGTCTTGCCGCTTCTGAAAATTCTGCAGCGCAGAGCAGTTCCTCCTCCGCCTCCTATGACATGTCGGAAATCATGCGCATTCATCAGAAAGGGAAATCTGAGATTCCCACAAAAGAAGAAAGTGATTATTACTGGAATGCACGTGAAAATGACCCCGCACTCGATGCCGAGCTCTATGCCATGGACAAAGCAGATGCTTTAAAGCTCGTTGGAAATGTACAGACAATCCTGATGAAAGCTGTTTCCGGCGAGAGTCTGACCAAAGAGGAACAGGAAATGGTCAATTCCGATCCTGCACTGCAGCAGGAAATACAGCGCAGAAAGATGGCAGCGGAAAGCGGAATGCCTGATAAAACCACCTGATACACTGTAAAATGCCCTGTAAAATACAGCCGTAATCTTCTGCATCCGGCATCAATTTATGCTATACTATCATCAGATTTTTGTGCACTGATGTGGGATACAGGAGATTACCGATGCTGTTTAATTCTTTTCTTTTTATCTTAATATTTTTTCCGCTGACACTCATCGGCTGGTATCTGCTGAACCATTATCACTGTTACAGAGCGGCACTGGCCTTTCTGACCGGTATGTCCTTCTGGTTCTATGGCATGTTCAGCTGGAAATTCCTGGTGATTCTGATCGTCAGCATTCTCATCAGCCACGCCTTAAGCCTTCTGATCCGTGAGAAATGTCCTTCTGCCGGACCCGCGGCAGAACCGGATCCTTCCGGGCGTCACTGGCGCAGGGCACTGCTTGTGACCAGCATCGTATTCCACCTCGGACTTCTCTTTGTATTCAAGTATTACGGCTTCTTCATCGGCAATATCGATACGGCATTTCATGCGGATCTGCCGCTTTATCACATCATCATGCCGATCGGTATCAGTTTCTATGTTTTTCAGCAGCTGTCCTATCTGATTGACCGCTGCAACGGTACTGCACCGCATTACTGCCTTCTTGATTACATGGCTTATGTGGCTTTTTTTCCAAAACTGATTGAAGGCCCGATCGCCTTTCATGAAGAGATCATTTCACAGTTTCATGATGAAGAAAAGCGCCGTTTCAGCGCGGACCGCTTTGCCAGAGGCTGCGTACTGTTCATTATCGGCCTGTCCAAAAAAGTACTTCTGGCGGATACACTTGCGCTTCCCGTGAACTACGGATTCGAGCAGACCTACTACCTTGACACCATTACGGTGATTCTGGTCATGCTTGCCTATACCTTTGAAATCTATTTTGATTTCAGCGGCTACTGTGATATGGCTTCCGGCCTTTCTCTGATGCTGGGCATCACACTTCCCGTCAACTTCAATTCTCCGTATCAGTCCGCAACGGTCAAGGAGCTGTGGCAGAGATGGCACATGACGCTGTCCCGCTTCTTCATCCGGTATGTCTACATTCCCCTTGGCGGAAGCCGCAAAGGCAGGCGCCGCACGATGATCAATGTACTCATCGTCTTTATTCTGAGCGGTCTGTGGCACGGTGCCGGCTGGACCTATGTCTGCTGGGGACTGATGCAGGGACTTCTCGTAGTCTGGGACGATATGGGTATTGTCAGCGTCCGGGACAACGGCACCTCTTCCCGAAAGAAGCACTATCTGCTGCGTGACCACCCGCTTCTGACCGTTTCCAGAAGAACCGGACAGTTCTTTACCTTCCTGTTCTTCGTTATTTCTCTGATCTTCTTCCGTTCAGAGAATATGGCCTACGCAGGCGCAATGTTCCGCAGGCTCTTTTACTTCACCTGGCCGGGATTTCTGTACCGCGTGGCAGGCAAGCTTGATATTGCAGAAATCTATCTGGTAAAAGAAGCGCTTTCCCTTGCTGCTCCTTCGCTCATCAACCCGATGTACCTGATCGCATTTCTCATTCTGCTTGCAATCTCCGCGTTTGTGATCACCAGAAAAAATGCACTGGAAATTGCGACCACAACAACCTTTTCCAAAAGGACCTGTATCTTCCTGATCATACTGTTTGTCTGGTCCTTCCTGTCGCTGTCGCAGGTCAGCACCTTTATTTATTTCAAGTTCTGATGTTGCCGCCATTTTACGGCGGTCTGTTAAGGAAATCATATGTCAAAAAAAAGACCGGATACTACAATCACACATACAAATACACCGCAGAAGTTCCTGATACGTCTTCTGAGCGGTATTCTGACACTCTGCCTTCTGATCGCAGCCATTGTCTATGCTTTTGATCCGTTTTATCACTATCATAAGCCATGGTTCGGAATGAAGGCGGTTCTGTCTGACAAGGAATACCAGTGCATCGGATCGCTCCGCAATTTTGATTATGATGCCCTGATCGTCGGCTCCTCCGTGACAGAAAATAACAACAACAGCTGGTATGACGATGCCTACGGCTGCACGACCATCAAGGCCGTCCGCTCCTATGGCGCAACCGCAGACCTGTGCTACCTGCTGGATGCGGCTTTTGAGAAGCACACACTTAAATATGTTTTCTACAACATTGATCCGTCCTCTCTCTCCGCTGATCCCGTCACCACCTATAAATCGACCGGCTGCCCGATGTACCTGTATGACCGGAATCCGTTTAATGATGTACAGTACCTGTTCAATAAAGACGTTCTGCTGAAAAAAATTCCTTATGAAATCGTAAATTCCTGGTTCTCCGATTACGATGAAAATGAGTCCTATAACTGGGCAAAATGGAAAACCTTCAATCATCAGAGTGCGCTCGGCCTTTATTTCCGTCCGAAACAGACTGCCGCTATGATGCCACAGACCACCTATGCAGAACAGCTTAAGGGAAATATTGCACTGATGACGGCAGAAGTTGCCGCACATCCCGATACGCAGTTCCATTTCTTTTTCCCGGCATATTCCATGCTGTGGTGGGACGGAATCTGCAGAACCGGCGAACGTGACGCCTATATTTATGATGAAAAGCAGGCAGTAAAGGCACTCCTTGCCTACGACAATGTCCGGGTCTACTGCTTTCAGAATGTACCGGAAGTCATCACCAATCTTGACAACTATATGGATTCCATCCATTTTTCACCCGAAATCAATAAGTGGATGCTGGATCAGATGGTCAGCGGCAATTACCTGCTGACAGAGGATAATTATGAAGAAAAGCTGGATGAAATGTCCGCTTTCTCTGACGAAATCGTTAACAGCCTGATCAAACCCTATGAGGAACAGAATCTCCTGACTTACGAGAACAATTAGTTTCAGGTGCACATTTTTTACCGGAAAGGACAATCAAAACATGTCGGAAAAACTGATTTCATGGAACGTAAACGGCCTTCGCGCCTGTATTTCCAAAGGCTCCTTTGACGCCTTTATGGAAAAGGAAGCTCCGGATGCACTCTGCCTGCAGGAAACCAAGCTTCAGGAGGGACAGATCGGTCTGGAACTTCCCGGCTATCATCAGTACTGGAATTATGCCGAGAAAAAAGGCTATTCCGGCACTGCCATCTTCGTCAGAAAAGAGCCGCAAAACGTCACCTGCGGTCTGGGTATCGAGGAACATGATCATGAAGGGCGGGTCATTACGCTGGAATATCCGGATTATTACCTGATTACTGTTTATGTCCCGAATTCCAAGGAAGATCTCTCACGCCTTTCCTACCGCATGAAATGGGAAGATGACTTCCTCTCCTATGTCAGAACGCTCGAAGATAAAAAGCCGGTGATTTACTGCGGAGATCTCAACGTTGCCCATCGGGAAATCGATCTGAAAAATCCGAAGACCAATCGCGGACATGCCGGTTTTACCGATGAAGAACGTGCTAAATTTGATATCGTTCTCTCTTCCGGTCTGATTGACAGTTTCCGTCACTTCTATCCGGAGCTTGAAGGTGCCTATTCCTGGTGGTCCTACCGGTTCCATGCAAGAGAAAACAATGCAGGATGGAGAATTGATTACTTCATTACCTCGGCCGCACTTGAAAATCGACTTGAGGATGCTATGATTTATTCGGACGTGACGGGTTCCGATCACTGTCCTGTAGGACTTTTACTGAAATAAGCACTATTCTGGTTTACGAAAGGCTTTGTTTTCATGGAAAATTTTATTTTCAGTATCAATGCAACGCTTCCGATTTTTCTGATCATGCTGAGCGGACTGTTTTTCCGCAAAATCGGTCTGATGAAAGAGGATTTCACCGCTGCACTGAATAAGTTTGTATTTAAAGTAGCACTGCCGGTCCTTCTGTTTCAGGATCTGTCGGTACAGGATTTTGCTTCCTCCTGGGACGGGAAATTTGTACTGTTCTGCTTTCTGGTAACGCTTCTGAGTATCCTTCTGATTACGCTGATTTCCTTTCTTTTTATCCATGACACCGGAAAGCGCGGAGAATTCATACAGGTCTCCTACCGCAGCAGTGCTGCAATTCTGGGCATTGCCTTTATCCAGAACATTTATGGAGACGGCAACAGCGGTATGGCACCGCTGATGATCCTTGGAAGTGTGCCGCTTTACAATATTTTCGCCGTTATCGTTCTGACAGTAACCGCACCTTCTGCAGATGGCAGACAGAGACGCCCTGACCGGGCGCTTGCCATGAAAACGCTTCGCGGAATAATTACCAATCCGATCATCATCGGTATTCTGGCCGGCCTTTTATGGTCTGTTCTGGGCATCCCGCAGCCGAAGATCTTCGCTGCCACGATAAAAAATATTGCGGTTCTGGCAACACCACTCGGCCTGATGGCAATGGGCTCTGCCTTTGATCTGACAAAAGCAAAGGCGGAAGTTGCGCCGGCACTTGCTGCCAGTATCATCAAACTCATGCTGCTGGTGGCAGCCTTTCTCCCGCTGGCAGTTCTTCTGGGGTTCCGTAATCAGGAACTGGTTGCACTGCTCGTCATGCTCGGTTCTGCATCCACTGTCAGCTGCTACATTATGGCCAGAAACATGGGACATGAAGGTACACTTACATCCAGTACAGTGATGATGACGACCTTCGGCTGTGCCTTCTCGCTTACTTTCTGGCTGTATCTGCTGAAAACACTGGCTCTGATCTGAAGGTAAGCACTATAACTGTTATTCTGGGGAACTTGGGGAGTATATCATGGATTTTATCGAGAAACAGGAACTGAAAGACTTCATTCACAGGCTGCTGATCCTTCTGAAATGGATTACCACCGGAATCGTAACGGGGATCATTGTCGGCGGTATCGGAATCATCTTCTATTTCGGAATTCATTATGCAACCGTCTACCGTCAGATGCATGGCTGGATCATCTGCCTGCTTCCGCTTGCAGGACTTCTGATTGTATTTATGTATCACAGACTGAACGATTATGACGATAAGGGTACCAATCTGGTTATTGATTCCATTCAGCAGAGTGCACCGATTCCGCTGCGCAAGGCACCTCTGATCTTTATTTCCACGGTCATCACGCATCTGTTCGGCGGATCTGCCGGACGAGAGAGCGCAGCCCTTCAGATCGGCGGCTGTATCGGTCAGAATCTGGGACGCCTTTTTCACTTTAACGAAGGCGACCAGAAGATCATTACCATGTGCGGTATGAGCGCCGCCTTCTCTGCTCTTTTCGGAACACCTATGGCCGCTGCTTTTCTGGCCATGGAAATTGAAAGTGTCGGCATCATGTACTATGCAGCGCTCGTTCCCTGCGTACTGTCCGCACTTGTTGCCACTTATATGGCAAGACATTTCGGTGTAACTCCGGATGTTTTTTCCATCAGCAATATTCCGGACTTTACAATCAATCATGCCTTTTTTGCATCTGTGCTGGCACTTCTGTGTGCACTGGTCAGTATTTTGTTCTGCATTGCCCTGCACAAATCCAGTGAATTATATCAGAAATATCTGAAAAATCCCTACCTGCGTATCTTCGTCGGCGGCTGTTTCATCGTCATTCTGACCTTCATATCCGGTACACAGCTGTACAACGGCGCCGGAATGAACGTCATCGAAATGGCCACAAACGGTGATGCACCGGATGCCGCTTTCCTTCTGAAAATCCTGTTCACGGTACTGACGCTCGGTGCCGGTTATAAAGGCGGTGAGATTGTTCCTTCCCTGTATATCGGTGCAACGTTCGGCTGTCTGTTTGCAAACCTCGGCGGCTTCAATCCTGCGCTTTGTTCTGCCATCGGCATGGGTGCACTCTTCTGCAGTGTGACCAACTGTCCGATCTCTTCTCTGCTGTTATGCTTTGAACTGTTCGGCTATGCCGGGATGCCCTACTATCTGATCGCCATTGCATTAAGCTATGCATTCTCCGGATATTACAGTGTCTACAGCAGTCAGAAAATCGTGTATTCCAAATTCCGCAATAAATATGTGAACCGGGACACCAAATAAAGAAAAGCGGCGCAAAGGAGTTTTCCCCTGCGCCGCTTTCTTTTTCTGAAGTTATCCACCATATTCATGAGAGGCTCATTTGTCGGGCAACTCATATGAATCTATTGTGCTGCCCCGTCTACGCCCTTTCGAAGTTCTCTGATAAACTGCTCTACCTGCGGTACGCATGCGGTTCCATATCTGCCGACAATTCTGACAATTGCAGATCCGACGATCGCGCCGTCTGATTTCCCTGCCATCTCCCGTGCCTGCTCCGGATTTGAAATTCCGAATCCGACTGCCGCCGGAATGTCTGATGCACTGCGCACATGACTGATCATGGATTCTATATCTGTTTTGATCTCGCTTCGGACACCGGTTACGCCGAGCGAAGAAACAACATAGAGAAATCCGGTGGCATCTGCAGCAATTTTTCTGATTCTTTCTTCTGATGTCGGTGCAATCATGGAGATCAGATCCACTTCATAAGTTCTGCACAGCTCTGAAATCTCATCCTTTTCTTCAAAGGGAAGATCCGGAATGATAAGTCCGTTAATTCCGCATTCCACACATCTTTTCAGGAATTTTTCTTTTCCATAGGTAAAAATCGGATTGATATAGGTCAGATATACAAGCGGAACAGTTACCTTTCCGCTTTCCCGTACTCTTTTAACGCTGTCAAAGAGAAGATCCGTCGTGCAGCCCTTTGACAATGCTCTTTCATTCGCCTCCTGAATAACCGGTCCTTCTGCAATCGGATCCGAAAAGGGGATTCCGATTTCGATCAGGTCAGAGCCTGCTTCCTGCATTGCGGGAAGCAGCTTTTCCGTCGTTTCAAGGTCCGGGTCGCCGCCGGTAATAAATGTAATCAATGCCTTTCCATGATTGAAGGCATCTGCAATTCTGATTTTATCCATGATGATACGCCATACCTTTCCTGTAAATCCGGCTCTTTTTCAGGCCGGATATCTTATCAAACACTGCTTTTTCAATCGTGCAGATCTTCTCCTCTGTATCTGGCAATTGCTGCCACGTCCTTGTCTCCACGGCCGGAGACGTTGACTACGATAATCTGATCCTTGCGCATGGTAGGTGCCAGTTTCATGGCATACGCAATTGCATGTGCACTTTCAATTGCCGGAATGATACCTTCTTCGCGTGAAAGATATTCAAATGCCTGTACCGCCTCTTCATCTGTTACCGGTACATACTTTGCTCTTCCCTGTTTTGCCAGATATGCATGCTCAGGTCCGATTCCCGGATAATCAAGTCCTGCGGAGATGGAATATACCGGTGCAATCTGTCCGTATTTGTCCTGGCAGAAAAGAGATTTCATTCCATGGAAGATACCAAGCGATCCGGTTGCCATGGTTGCTGCGGTTCTCGGCGTATCTGCTCCTTCGCCGGCGGCTTCACAGCCGATCAGCTGAACCGATGTATCCGGAATGAATTCATAGAAAGCGCCCATTGCATTGGAACCGCCGCCTACACAGGCCAGTACTGCATCCGGAAGTCTTCCCTCTTTTTCCAGAATCTGCTGTTTGATTTCCTTACCGATGACCTTCTGAAAATCTCTGACAATTGTCGGGAACGGATGCGGGCCCATGACAGATCCGAGTACATAATGCGTATCATCAATTCTGCTCGTCCATTCACGCATCGCCGCATTTACTGCATCTTTAAGTGTCTGGGTACCTGTGGTAATGGAATTTACCTTTGCACCAAGCAGCTTCATACGGTAGACATTGAGTGCCTGACGGTCCGTATCCACTTTTCCCATGAATATTTCACATTCCATATCCATCAGTGCTGCAACAGTTGCTGTAGCAACTCCATGCTGTCCTGCACCGGTTTCTGCGATAACCCTTGTCTTGCCCATTTTCTTGGCCAGAAGCACCTGTCCGAGTACATTGTTGATCTTATGTGATCCGGTATGATTCAGATCTTCTCTCTTCAGATAAATCTTTGCTCCGCCCAGGTCTCTGGACATTTTCTTTGCTTCATACAGAATGGACGGACGTCCTGCATAGTTTTTCATAAGTTCATCCAGTTCACTGTTGAACTGCGGATCGTCTTTATAATGATTATATGCTTCTTCCAGTTCCTGTACGGCGTTCATCAGGGTTTCCGGTATGTACTGTCCGCCATATTCGCCAAATCTTCCTTTTGTTCCCATCATATCCTCCATGCACGCTTTTGTTTATCTGCGCATTTACCTGTATTGTTCCATAACCAGCATCAGCTTCTCCATCTTATGCCAGTCCTTATGTCCCTCTGATTCCACGCCGCTGCTGATATCCACCGCATACGGACGTGTCTGCGTCAGCGCATCTGTTACGTTGTCCGCATTAAGACCTCCTGCCAGAATATATGGCTTGTTCATTTTCGGAATCAGTCCGGTATCAATCTGCTTTCCGGTTCCGCCGGCCATGTTGCTGTCATAGGCATCCAACAGAAGCATGCTGCAGGAAAGCTGCTCTGCTTTTTCAATTTCTTTTCCGGTTCTGATTTTAACTGCCTTGATAATCGGAATTTCTTCGCCGAATTCCTCATACTTTCTGGTTTTATCCGGTTTTGCCTGCTTTATTTTTTCCCGGAGCTCCTGTATATACTGTTCATCTTCACTGCCGTGAAGCTGGATGATCTGGATGATTCCGGCTGTATAAAGTGACACAATATGCGCAATCGGTTCATCCACAAACACGCCGACTGCAGGAATTGTATCTGAAAGAACATTTCTGAGCAATGCAGCTTTCTGATCTGTCAGTCTGTGCTTTTTACCGGCAAATACAAATCCGCAGTAGTCCGGATGATAGCAGTTCATTATTTCGCAGTCTTCTTCTGTTGTCAGTCCGCAGATCTTCATTTTAACCATTTCTATTCCTCATTTCTGTACTGTCTTACCGTTTCGCAGCTCCCTGATCTGTTTCTTTCTGTCAGAAGAACGCATGATGGTTTCTCCGATCAGTACTGCATTTACACCGGCTTCGTGCAGTCTTTCAACGTCCTCCGGTGTTCTGATTCCGCTTTCTGCAACAAAGATTCTGTCCTCCGGCACCAGCTTTCTGAGCCGGATGCTGTTATTCATATCCACCGTAAAGTCTTTCAGATTTCTGTTGTTGACGCCGATGATTTTCGCACCGGCATCCACTGCCCGCTTTGTTTCTTCCTCGTCATGTGCTTCCGTGATCACGGACAGCCCCAGCTTATCGGCAATTGAAAGATATTTTCCAAGCTTTTCATCATTCAGGATCGCACAGATCAGCAGTATGCAATCCGCTCCGTTTACAAATGCTTCATAGATCATGTATTCATCAATCGTAAAATCTTTCCGGAGAAGCGGTGTTTTCACGCCGCTTTGTCTGATTTCTCTCAGATAACGGATATCACCCTTGAAATAATCCGGTTCTGTCAGTACGGAAATTGCATCTGCTCCTGCTTCCTCATAGTCCCTTGCAATATCCAGATAAGGAAAATCCGCTGCAATCAGTCCCTTTGAAGGAGATGCTTTTTTAATCTCGCAGATCAGATGCATTCCGGGTCCTGAAAGTGCTTTCCGGAATCGAAACGGATCTGCATTTTGCATCTGTTCTGCCATCTGCATCATTTCGGAAAGAGAGCAGTTTTCTTTCTCTCTTTGTATTCTTTTTTCCGTTGCTGCTACCAGGTTATCCAGAATCATGCTTTTTCTCCGTAAGAATTTGTTGCCTTCACCAGCTCTTCCAGTTTTTCATACGCCTTGCCGCTGTCCAGAATCTCTTCCGCCTTTGTGATGCAGTCGCTGATCGATACGCCGTCGATTCCGAGATACATGGCTACTGCTGCATTCATGACAACAACTTCACGCTTCGGTCCTTTTTCTTTTCCGCTTAAGATATCTCTGGTGATCTGTGCATTTTCCTCCGGGTCTCCTCCTACGAGATCCTTCAGCTCGCATCTGGTCAGGCCGAACTGTTCCGGTGTAATGTCATAGGAACTCAGTGATCCGTTCCTGATCTCGCATACATGTGTCGGTCCGGAAAGCGTAACTTCATCGATTCCGTCACATCCGCAGACGGCAACACCTCTGACTACACCCAGATTGGACAGCACCTGAGCAAGCGGCTCTACCAGCTTTTTATCATATACGCCCATCAGCTGCATTTTTGCTCCTGCAGGGTTTGCCAGAGGTCCCAGAATATTGAAAATGGTTCTTGCACCCATTTCTTTTCTGACCGGTGCCGCATATCTCATGGAAGAATGATATTTCTGTGCGAACAGGAAGCAGATTCCGGTCTTTTTCAGTACTTCTTCCATCTGTGCAGGTTCAATCGTAATATTAACGCCGAGCTTTTCAAGCACATCTGCAGCGCCGCTCTTAGAGGAAACGCTTCTGTTGCCATGCTTGGCAACCGGTATTCCGGCAGCAGCCACTACAAAGGCCGATGTTGTTGATATATTGAAGGTTCCGGTTTCATCTCCGCCTGTTCCGACAATTTCCATAACATCCTTGACCGGATTGATCTTCACGCCTTTTTCTCTCATGACGGTTGCACATGCGGTAATCTCCGTTACCGTTTCTCCCTTCATGCGAAGCGCTGTCAGAAAGCTGGCCATCTGTGCCTGCGTTGCTGTTCCGTCCATCATTTCTCCCATGACTTCCTTCATGGAATCATAATCCATATCTTTTCCTTTGATTACTTCACCGATCGCTTCTTTAATCATTTTTTCTCTCCTTTTCTTTTCTGCATAAACAGATACTACGCAAAAAAAGCCTCTGCCTCAGTAATATACTATTACTGGGACAAAGGCCTTACATTTAAGTGTAAGAGCTTCTGCGGTACCACCCACATTGATCATATTTAAATTATGATCCGCTCATTTTGCATACCAACATATGCACCTGACTGATAACGGTACAGGTTCCCGTCAGATCCTACTCCCACGCGGTTTCAGACTGCCCTCTCAGGCCCATTCGGTATTTCGTCATTGTCTCCTCACACCAGCCGGCGACTCTCTGAAAATGATGTCCATACGTACTCTTCCTGATCAATGGTTTATTCCATATACTTTATTGCTTTATTTGAATGAAGTATAGTTTTTCAGACTGCTTTTGTCAATTGTTTTTTTTAAACTGACTAAAATAGTTCAAGTTCAGATTAATTTTGTCATTTTTCCGGTTCATTCTTAAGAACACTCTCATCAAGTTCTGTATCTATCTGCAGCTTCTTGATATTCTTAAGATTGCTGTCGGTTTCCATCAGCATTTCTCTTAAGGAAAGGCTGTCACTGTATTCAAATTCACAGATGGAGAACTGAAGATGAATCATATATGCCTTTTCATTATCTGTCATCAGTCGGGTATTCTGAAGGCTCATCTCCGAACGGAATTCCTCCGCACGCCCTTCTTCTGAAGAAACAAGGAGAATAGCAAATTCATCGCCTCTGATTCTTCCGATGATACATTTCTCTCCAAATACCAGATTCAGTATTTCAGATACTTTTCTGACTGTATAATCTCCTTCTTCACGTCCGTAAATATCATTGATGTTCTTAATGGAATCGATATCCACATAGGCAACAACTGCGTAGGTTCCTTCATGAAACTCCTGCTTGAGCCGGTCATAGGCTGCCGCAAAAAATCCTCTTCTGTTCAGTCGCCCGGTCATCTGATCCTGATCTCCGATATGATCCAGAACAGAATCATCTCTTGCAAGCTCTTCCTGACATTCCAGGAGTTCCTTATTCAGCGCCTGAATCTGCTTTTCTCTGATGCAGATTCTGACCGCACCGGTTACAACCGCCGTCAGCAGCGTATCCGCTTCCGGTATCATGAACAGCGGATTCATTTCACTGATCATCAGCCCCAGCTGGCCTTCATCCAGAAAAAGATTTTTCATGATCCAGACATTGTCTTTCATACCGGCTTTTTTCAATGTCTGCAGAAAATCACAGGTTCTGGACTGTATTCCTTTTTCCTGTATCTCTGCTCTCTTACCACCGATAATCATTTCTCTGATATTGATATATTCCGGTAACACAAATTTCCTGCCGGACAGATGCTGTTGCTCTTCTTCATAAAGAAATACTGTTGCATTACGTATACCGATTTGCTCTGCTTCTCTCAGAATATCTTCATTTGCACTCACAGAGGTTGGATCATTCTGTAACAGAGACTGTGATACTCTTGTGATCATGCGGATTGCTTCTTCTGCACTCAGTTTCTGAATCGGAATCTGCACTTTTTCCGTCTTCTGCATGATCATCTGTGTCTTCTGGAAAAAAATGATTTTTTCTACTGCTTCATATCCCTGCTGCTCAAAGGTCTCTTCCTTTGCAGAAACAGCACATTGGAAGCCTTCCATTGCAGTAAGCGTCATCAGCGGAATATCACTGAATCTGGAAAGAAATGCCTCTTTCTGAAGAATCAGGAGATTTTTCCCGATTTCCTCAATATCTACAAGGACGGCATCAAAATTTTCCTTTGTGACATATTCATAGTTGACGTTGCACTGATAATCATAAAGTGATTCTGTTTCACTTATTTTACCTGACTTCAGCTTTTTACCGGGAACAATCACAAGCGTAACCTTATTCTGTTCTGCAGCATATGCCGCGCCCTGACAGATTCTGCTGACTCTGTCATTATTAAGTTCTGAAACCAATAATGCGATATTCATTTGAACCTCCCATTTCCCCCATATCTGATAAAATCTGTTACATCCGGTTAAGAAAAAGGGATGGCACTGCAATTACCATCCCATCCCTTTTCACTTATTCTTCTGTTGAATCTTCTTCCGGATTATCCTTTTCAGAACCATCCTCATCAGAAGCTTCGTTTTCATCGAAATATTCTTCCGCTTCTTCTTCAGAGTCTTTTATTTCAGATTCTTTTTCATCCGGAATATCTTCCATGGCATCTTCAATATTATCAAATTCCTGATCACCATTGGATACTTTTTCTCTTACTTTTGCAATCTTGGCAACTGTCACATCTTCATCAAGGTGAATCATCCTGACTCCGGATGTAATTCTGCTGTAAATGGAAATTTCAGACATACGCAGCTGTATGATTGTTCCGGCTGTTGTGATCATCATAATTTCATGTTCATCACTTACTGCCTTTACTCCTATCACATATCCTGTCTTTTCCATGATCTTATAGCATTTGACACCCTTACCGCCACGCTGCTGTACATGGAAATCCTGCAGCTTTGTACGTTTGCCATAACCTTTTTCAGATACAACGAGAAGTGAATCACCCTGCGAATTGAGCTGCATACCGATGATTTCATCCTGATCACTGATCATCATACCTCTGACGCCCATAGATGTACGCCCTGTTGCCCGGACATCCGTTTCCTTGAAACGAATACACATTCCGTTCTTTGTTACAAGGAAAATTTCAGAATTCTCATTGGTCGTCTTCACCTCGATCAGCTCATCATCCTCCTTAAGGTTGATTGCTGTCAGACCGTTTTTACGAACATTTGCAAATTCTTCAATCGGTGTTTTTTTCACGGTTCCCTTTTTGGTAACCATAAACAGATTCTTGCCTTCTTCATATTCCTTGATCGGAATAACCGCGGAAACTTTTTCTCCCGGATTCAGCTGCAGGAGATTAACAATTGCAATTCCCCTGGATGTTCTGGATCCTTCCGGAACCTGATAGGCTTTAAGTCTGTAGACACGTCCCTGATTGGTAAAGAACATCAGGTAATTGTGTGTTGTGGTCATCAGAAGATCTTCCACATAATCATTATCAATTGTGGCGATTCCCTTGATGCCGTGACCTCCACGATTCTGTGCCTTAAAATTATCAATTGACATTCTCTTGATATAACCAAGATTTGTCATGGCAATTACTGTATTGACATTCGGGATCAGATCTTCCATTTCAATTTCAGAATCATCATGTCCGATCTGGGTCTTTCTGTCATCGCCGTATTTATCTGCGATAATGGATATTTCTGTTTTAATGACGCCGAGCAATAACTTTTTATCTGCCAGAATAGCCTTTAATTCCTCGATTTTCTTCAGGAGATCTGCATGCTCCTGTTCAATCTTGTCTCTTTCCAGACCTGTCAGCGTACGAAGTCTCATATCCACAATTGCCTGAGACTGTGCATCACTTAGTCCGAATCTTGCCATCAACTGTTCTTTGGCAATCTGTACATTTTCACTGCCTCTGATAATTTTGATTACTTCATCAATGTTATCAAGAGCGATCAGCAATCCCTCTAAGATATGATTACGTTCTTCTGCTTTATTGAGATCATATCTTGTTCTTCTGGTAACAACCTCTTCCTGATGCTCAATGTAGTAATGGAGCATTTCCGTAAGACTTAAGATCTTGGGTTCGTTGTTTACCAGAGACAGCATGATGATTCCGAAGGAATCCTGCAGCTGTGTATGTTTATACAGTTTATTGAGCATGACATTCGGATTGATATCATGTCTGAGCTCAATTACGATTCTCATTCCCTCACGGTCTGATTCATCACGAAGAGCAGTGATTCCGTCCAGCTTTTTAAGCTTTACCAGTTCCGCGATCTTGGAAATCAGTGTTGCCTTGTTTACCAGATAGGGAAGTTCTGAAATAACAATTCTGTTTTTGCCGTTCGGCATGGTTTCAATTGCAGTCACACCACGGCAGATGACCTTGCCTCTTCCGGTACGGTAAGCTTCCTCAGCTCCCCTTGTTCCCAGGATGATACCTCCTGTCGGGAAATCCGGAGCCTTGATAATCGGGAGAATCTCTTCAATATCTGTTTCTCTGTCTTCAAGGATTTTATTGTCGATCATCTTATTGACTGCCTGTATTACTTCACGCAGATTGTGCGGCGGAATATTGGTAGCCATACCGACTGCAATACCGGTTGTTCCGTTTACCAGAAGATTCGGAAAACGGCTTGGCAGTACAACCGGTTCTTTTTCTGTTTCATCAAAGTTCGGAACGAAATCAACAGTATCTTTATTGATATCTGCTGTCATTTCCATGGAGATCTTTGACAGTCTGGCCTCTGTGTATCGCATTGCTGCCGGGCCATCGCCGTCGACAGAACCGAAGTTTCCGTGTCCGTCTACCAGGCAGTATCTCATGGACCAGGGCTGTGCCATATTTACGAGTGCTCCGTAAATGGAGCTGTCACCATGCGGATGGTATTTACCCATCGTATCACCGACGATACGCGCACATTTACGATGCGGCTTATCCGGTCCGTTATTCAGTTCGATCATGGAAAAGAGAACTCGTCTCTGTACCGGCTTAAGTCCGTCTCTTACATCAGGAAGTGCACGGGCTGCAATAACGCTCATTGCATAGTCGATGTAGGAAGTCTCCATCGTTTTTTTCAGATCAACTTCATGTATTCTGTCTGTCGCAGTTTCATCGAAAACGTCATCGCTAAGCCCGTTCTCATCACCATTGTTATTATTATTCTGATTATCAGCCATAATTCCCCACTTTATTCAAACATGAACGATTCACTTATTATCAAATATCAAGATTCGTAACGAACTTCGCATTTTTCTCGATAAAGTCTCTTCTGGGTTCTACCTTATCACCCATCAGTGTGGTAAATGTGAGATCAATATCCGACTCGGCTTCTTCATTGAGATTGACACGAAGAAGAATACGTCTTTCCGGATCCATTGTGGTTTCCCATAGCTGTTCAGGATCCATTTCTCCAAGTCCCTTGTATCGCTGAATCTTGTTATTCTGATCACGTCCTACATCTGACAGAATCTTATTCAGTTCATCATCACTGTATGCATACCATACCTGACGGTTCTTCTCCAGTTTGTACAGCGGCGGCTGTGCCAGGAAAACATGACCGTCCTTGATCAGATCCGGCATGAAACGATACAGGAAGGTGAGCATGAGAGTAGCAATATGCGCACCATCGACATCGGCATCCGTCATGATAATGATTTTATTATATCTGAGCTTGCTGATATCAAAATCCTCATGAATACCGGTACCGAATGCAGTAATCATGGCTTTGATTTCCGCGTTTCCGTAGATACGGTCAACTCTTGCCTTTTCCACATTCAGAATCTTGCCTCGAAGCGGCAGAATTGCCTGTGTTGCACGGCTTCTTGCTGTCTTTGCAGATCCTCCTGCGGAGTCTCCCTCTACGATGAATATTTCACAGTTTTTCGGATCCTTATCTGAACAGTCCGCCAGTTTTCCGGGAAGTCCAAGACCATCCAGCGCAGACTTTCTTCTGGTCAGATCTCTTGCCTTTCTGGCTGCATCTCTTGCACGTTGTGCCAGAATGGATTTATCCAGTACCATTTTGGCAACATTCGGATTCTGTTCAAGGAAATAAGTCAGCTGTTCGCCTACAATACTGGCAACTGCGCCGCGGGCCTCTGTATTTCCAAGCTTCTGTTTGGTCTGTCCTTCAAACTGAGGATCCTCAATCTTTACACTGATGATGGAGGTAAGTCCTTCACGGATATCTTCACCGGTCAGATTCTCATCGCTGTCCTTGAGCATTTTATTTGCTCTTGCATAATCATTAAATGTCTTTGTCAGTGCAATCTTGAAACCTTCAAGATGTGTACCGCCTTCAGGTGTATTAATGTTATTTACAAAGGTATAAGTGCTCTCTGTATAGGAGTCATTATGCTGCATGGCAACTTCTACATGAACATTGTTTCTGTCTCCTTCAAAATACATGATCTGATCATAGATCACGGTTTTACTCTTGTTCAGATAGGAGACAAACTCCTTGATACCGCCTTCATAGTGGAAATGCTCTTCTATGGGCTTTTCTCCCTCTTCGACACGCATATCACGAAGTGTGATCTTAAGTCCCCTGGTCAGAAATGCCATTTCACGAAGACGCTGTTTTAAAATATCGTATTCAAAAACAGTGGTTTCTTTAAAAATTGTTTCATCCGGTTTAAATGTTACCCTGGTTCCTGTTCTTCCTTCCTCGCAGTCACCTACTACCTTAAGCGGATAGCATACCTTGCCTCTTTCATATCTCTGCTTATAAATTTTTCCTTCATGGCATACTTCAACTTCAAGCCAGTCGGAGAGTGCATTAACAACTGATGCACCGACACCGTGAAGACCGCCGGATACCTTATATCCGCCACCGCCGAACTTACCGCCTGCATGCAGAATGGTAAAAACAACTTCCACACCGGTCAGTCCGGATTTATGATTGACACCTACTGGAATACCTCTGCCGTTATCTGAAACGCATATGGTATTATCTGCATTAATGGTTACTTCGATATGATCACAGGCTCCCGCAAGTGCTTCATCTACGGAATTATCCACAATTTCATAAACCAGATGATGCAGGCCACGGCTTGCAGTCGTACCAATGTACATACCAGGTCTTTTTCTGACTGCTTCAAGTCCTTCCAGAATCTGTATCTGGTCTGCTCCATACTGTACTTCTTCGTTACCCATTGATTCCTCCAATAACCGAAAAAAAAATTCATTTCAGTCCTATTTTCTCATTGTAGCATCTATCAGTTTTCACCAGTTACCGTGCCGTTTACCACTTTAAACAGCTTATCTATTTCAAACCTGTTATTTACAAACTCATCCAGACCTGTACATGTAATGATTGTCTGAATATCACCGATTGTATTAAGCAGATAATTCTGTCTGTTACTGTCCAGTTCTGATAAAACATCATCCAGAAGAAGAACCGGATTTTCATTTTTGGATTTCTTTACAATTTCAATCTCAGACAGCTTGAGTGAGAGAGAAGCAGTTCTCTGCTGACCCTGCGAACCAAACTTTCTGATATCAATTCCTTCATCACTGTTTTCTCCGACCACAATAAAGGAAAAATCATCCTTATGCGGTCCGATGGAAGTCTGCTTCAGAAACATGTCCCTTTCTCTGCTGCGATGAAGCTTTTCTTCCAGTTCCTGCGCCGTTACATTGGGTTCATAGTAAATACTCAGGTGCTCTTTTCCGCCTGTAAGCTTTGAATGAATCGGTCCGATAATTTCATTCAGATCACTGATAAATTTCTCTCTGATGGAAATTACCTTGGCACCGTATTCCACAAGCTGCTTATCCTGAACATCAAGAACAACCTTATATTCCGGATGGTCATATAAGTCCTTCAGCATCTTATTTCTCTGTACAATAATCTTGTTGTAACGAGTCAGATTGTATAAATAAGACTGATCCAGCTGGCAAAGCTCCAGATCCATGAATCTTCGCCGTTCTGCAGGACCGTTTTTTATGATGGCCAGATCTTCGGGCGAAAAAAACACAACATTCAACCTGCCGACGAGATCAGCAGCCTTTTTTATTTTCTGCCCGTCAATCGCAATGCCTTTAGATTTACTTTTTCTTAAATGCATATCCAGACGGTATTCAGCACCGTCTTTATCCAGAATGGTACGTATATGTGCTTCTTCCTGACCAAACCGTATGATTTCACGGTCCTTGCTTCCCTTATGTGATTTTGTGGTCGCACAGAGGAAGATTGCTTCCAGAATATTGGTTTTGCCCTGAGCATTATCACCATAGAGAATGTTGGTTCCACTGCTGAATTCAATTTTCAGCTTTTCATAATTTCTGAAATCAGCAAGTTCTAATGATTTGATGATCATTTTTCGATTTTAACCTGTTCCCCATTGTATTCCACAACGTCACCGTCAACCAGTTTTCTGCCTCTTCTGGTATCCGTTTCTCCATTTACCTTTACCAGGCCGTTCTGTATATCATATTTGGCATCCACACCGGAGTCTTCCATTCCGGCTTTTTTCAGTGCCTGACCGAGTTTGATAAAATCATCCTCTGCACGAAGTTTTACTGTTTTCATTTTGATCCTGTCTGCATGTAATCACATGCTGTTTGATTTACCTTTTCTGTCAGTCAACAGTAGTAAAGTTCACAGGAAGAATCAGATAAATGTAAGAAGCATCAGCATCCTTGATAAAGCAGGGTGCTTTCGGGTTTACAAGATAAATATCAACTGTTTCATCCTCAATTACTCTGAGCGCATCGATCAGAAACTTAGGATTGAATCCGATTTTCAGATCTTTTCCCTGTTTCTCAATATCCACTTTTTCATCCATACTGCCGACAGTAGAATTGATCTTCAGTTCCATCTGCCCTTCCTCAATCGAGATGATGACAGGCTTTTTGTCACCTTCTTTGACCAGAAGAGTGGCACGGTCAATACATTCCAGAAACTCTCTGCGGTTGATAGTCACCTTTGTCTCATAATCACTTGATAACATCTGGTCAATATTGAAATATTCACCTTCAAGAAGTCTTGATACCACAATGGTAGTATCAAACTCGAACAGAATATGCTTATCGGTAAAATAGATACTGACTTCGCTTTCTGTACTGTCTGTCAGAATCTTGCTGATTTCACTTAATGTCTTTCCGGGAACAACAACTTTTTTAACAGGATAGCTCTCTGAAAGCTCGACCTTACGGATAGAGATACGATGACCGTCCAGAGATACCAGCTTCATGACTGAACCGTCGATCTCAAAAAGTTCACCGCTCATCATCTTGTTTGTATCATTTTCTGCAATTGAGAAAATAGTCTGTGTGATCACATTTTTCAGTGTAAACTGTGAAACCCTGATTCCATCAATTTTTTCAATGGATGGAAGATAGGTAAAGTCATCACCTGCACGTCCGATAATATTGAACTTTGCCTTTTCGCAGCTGATGGTTACCTTGTAGGATTCATCAGATTCAATTGTGACGTCATTATCGGGAAGTTTTCTTACAATGTCAAAAAAGATTCTGGCATCCAGAGCAATAAAACCGCGGTCTACAATATTACCCTCTACGGTAGTCTGAATTCCAAGTTCCATGTCGTTTGCAATGAATTTGATAATACCTTCTGTAGCATCAATCAGGATACACTGCAGTATGGACATTGTTGTTTTGGATGGAACTGCTTTGGATACAATCTGTAATCCGCCTATAAGATTTGATTTCGAACAAACAAATTTCATTTGTTGATAACTCCCTTCCCGCATAAAAATAAATATATATATATTATTTAAATCATATAAGACTTAATAATGGATGTAGATAAGTGCAAAACCTATTCTATTATACAATTTATCAGTGTTTTTTACAATTCAAAGGACGTTGATAAGTGAATGAACTTGTGTAGAAAAGTAAGCTTTTTTCTACATTCCGTTTTTGAAGCCGAAAAAGAAATTTTCAGGTATCCACACTTAAGTTACATCCTTTAAACAGGGTTATAAACAGCAGAGATCACAAAAATGTTTACAATCCACAAAAGTGGAAAAATTAATCACATTGAGGGGTTCAGTTTCTTCATTATGATATCAATGTTTTTATTAAGCTCTTCATCGGTCTTCATACGGTTCTTTATTTTATTGATACCGCTCATTACCGTAGTGTGATCTTTTTTACCAAGTGATTTGCCGATTTCCTCAAGAGAGGAGTCGGTCAGGTTACGGCACAGGTACATGACAACCTGGCGGGGAAGAACAATTTCGGCATTTCTCTTTTTGGACAGAATATCTTCCTGTTTGATTCCGTACTGTTCACTGACGGTGCTGATAATCAGTGAAGCGGTAATTACCTTGGACTGATCAGGATATATGATATCCTTCAGTGCTTCCTTGGTGTTATCGAGTGTGATATCCACATTGTTCAGTCTTGAATAGGCAATAATCTTATTATAGGCGCCTTCCAGCTCTCTGATATTGGATTTGATATTGGTTGCAATGTATTCAAATACTTCATCATCAATCTTTTTGCCGTAGCTGTCGGAATTCTTACGCAGAATCGCCATTCTCGTTTCATAGTCAGGTGCCTGTATATCTGCAATCAGACCCATCTCGAAACGTGAACGGAATCTTTCTTCCAGAGTCTCCATTTCCTTAGGCGGTTTATCAGAGGACAGAATAATCTGTTTTCCGGCCTGGTGAAGTTCATTAAAGGTGTGGAAAAACTCTTCCTGTGTACTTTCCTTACCGATAATGAACTGTACATCATCGACCATCAGTACATCAACAGTTCTGTATTTTTCACGCAGCTTTGACATGGCTTCTGTTTTACCGCTTCTGATAGATTCAATTACTTCATTGGTAAACTGTTCGGAAGTGACATATAAAACCTTTGCTCTGGAGTTATGCTCCATGATAAAGTGTCCGATGGAATGCATCAGATGGGTTTTACCAAGTCCTGCACCTCCATACAGAAACAGCGGATTATAGGATTCTCCCGGTGATTCTGCAACTGCAAGAGCAGCAGAGTGAGCGAATTTGTTATTACTGCCGACGACAAAGGTATCGAATCGGTATTTGGGATTCAGATTCGAATTCTCATAATTGATATTGTTATATGGCGGTTTGTTTTCGTCCTCTTTTGAAAGAGTTTCTTCATTATTATTAATATCCTTATTTAAAAGGAAGACAACATCAACAGTACTGTTGATCAGTTCGGAAATTGTTACCTTAAAAAAATTCTCGTAATGATTCACAATATAGCTCAGCGCTATATTGTTATCTGAAGGAATGAGTACGGATACCGTATTATCCTTATACTCATAAAAAGACAAAGGCTCAATCCAGGTACGGTACGAAATATCCGTAATACCGGATTCTTCGCGGATTGTGTCCTTGATCGTGTCCCAGCTATGTTCCAATATCTGAGTGATTTCTTCTGACGCCATATAAACTCCCTGCACTGCTTTTTTCTTCGGGTCTGATTCCCCCGGAGATTTTCATCTTTTTTTATCGGATGATTCTCCACAATATTTTTTATCAAACCCTTTATATTCTATATTAAACCCCCGAAAATAGCAAACTTACAGCAAATGTGGATAACTTTTTGACAAAAATGTCATAAAAAAATGCTTTGTGGGAAATCTGTTTAAAATGTGATTTTCTGAATTCACAAAACAAACATGCGAATTTTACACATATATGAGTGGTTATTGTGAGTTATTCGCCGCTTATCTACACTTTTATCCACATGTTTTCCACAAATTGTGGATTATAATAATTATATGAAATTTATTCACACGTTTTCCACATTTTCAACATGTGGTTGTGGAAAAATTAATGAAATACCATATCTAGTTATAACCCTGTGGATAACTTTTTTCTTGATTTTGTCAGATTTTTCAAGGGTTTACGGCTTGACGAAAAGCCGCAAATTATATATAATGATAAAGATTTTTTCCACACAGGATGTTAACAAATAAAAGTTGGTAATTTGTTTCCTGATGGAAACAGATTATTTCATGAAAACCAGTTGAGAGAAAAAGGAGGTGTATTTACAATGGCAAAGATGACATTCCAGCCGCATAAGCTGCAGAGAAAGAGAGTTCATGGCTTCAGATCAAGAATGAGTACTCCCGGAGGAAGAAAGGTTTTAGCTTCCAGAAGATTAAAGGGAAGAAAGAAATTGTCAGCATGACAATGAAGGCCGCATTTTATATGTGGCCTTTTTTTGCGGAGGTTGTAAGGCATCCGCTGGAAACAGAATGTTTTTTCAGAGGAAAACTGAATGCTATTTTCAGATTCATTAAAAAAAACTGATGAATTCCGTAAGGTATATACAAACGGGAAATCCTATGCCGATCGTAATATTGTTGTATATGTGTGGAAAAACGGATCGGATCGGAATCACCTCGGAATATCCGTCAGTAAAAAAGTAGGGAACAGTATTGTAAGGCACAGATTTTGCAGACTGATCCGTGAAATTTACCGACTGCATGAAAATATATTTAATAGTGGTTTAGATATAGTAGTCGTTGCCAGAAGCTGTGCAAAAGAAGCTTCCTATCATACACTGGAAGATTCATTTATCAAACTGGCAGGAAACGCGCACCTAATAAAAAATGGCGTGCAGGTTGGAAATTGATTTTTCTGTTTATGAAAGAGACATCATGAAAAGAATATTGATATTCCTGATCAGATTTTACAGGAAATATATATCTCCGATGAAGCATACGAAATGTCCTTATATCCCGACCTGTTCGGAATATGGTCTTGAGGCGATTGAGAAGTACGGTGCTTTTAAGGGAAGTCTCCTTGCAATTTGGAGAATTCTTCGCTGTAATCCGTTTTCCAGTGGAGGATATGATCCTGTACCATAACTCAAAATGATTTTAATAATGAAAATTTTTTTCTGCATTATATATATGTAGAAACACAGAAATTTTCATGTCTTATCGGAGGTTGCAAATTGACGGGCGTTTTACTTACTCAGTATCAGGGAACATTTATCGGACCGGTTGCCTGGGTTCTCGGAAAGCTGATGGATGGAGTATTTATCGTACTTAATGCCATTGGGATTCCGAACATCGGTCTCGCAATCATTATCTTTACCTTTGTTATTTACATGTGCCTGATGCCGCTTACCATCAAGCAGCAGAAGTTTTCCAAGCTTCAGGTTAAAATGGCACCTGAACTTAAAGCAATTCAGGATAAATACAAGGGACGTAAGGATCAGGATGCCATGATGGCACAGCAGGAAGAAATGAAAGCTGTTTATGGCAAGTATGGTGTTTCACAGACAGGCAGCTGCATTCAGCTCATTATTCAGATGCCGATTCTGTTCGCACTGTATCGTGTTATTGATTCCATTCCTGCATATGTTACTTCTGTAAAAGATGTTTTTGTTGAACTTGCGAATAAACTGATCGTTACCTCCGGAAGTGCTGATTTCATGCAGACGCTTTCCGGTGCATCAAGATATGCCAAGCAGTTCTCCAATGCTTCATTTACTTCCGGAACTGTAAATGACTATACGACCAATACCTATATTGATGTTCTTAATAAAGCATCTACAGCGGACTGGTCCAGTCTTGCCACAAAATTTCCGGATCTTGCAACACTTGTAAATGATACACATAAGCACGTTTTATCACTGAATAATTTCCTTGGACTTAATATCGGTGATTCACCGTCCTATCTTCTGAAGAATGCCATGAGTGAGAAGTCTGTACTTCTGATTCTGGCTGCAGTATCAGTTCCTGTTCTTGCAGCACTTACACAGTGGATCAATGTCAAACTGATGCCTCAGCAGGCACCGACATCCAATGATCCTAATGATCAGGCTGCACAGATGGCCAACACCATGAAGTCCATGAATACGGTTATGCCGCTGATGTCCGCATTCTTCTGCTTTACGCTTCCTGCAGGTATGGGACTTTACTGGATTTCCGGTTCTGTTATCAGAAGTATTCAGCAGGTATTTATCAACAAGCATATTGATCGTATGGACCTTGATGCTGAAATTGCGAAGAATCAGGAAAAGTATCAGAAGAAGCTTGAAAAGATGCAGGAGAAAACTCCTAACATCAATCAGTATGCAAAATTTAATACACGTAATCTTTCTGCAATGGCAAATTCTGTAACCCCTGCAGACGAAAAGACTGCTCCGGTAATGACAGAAGATGAGAAGAATGAGGCACTTAAGAAAACCGAATCCTTCTATACCAGCGGAAAAGCAAGAAAAGACAGTCTTCTTTCGAAAGCCAATATGGTAAGGGAGTTTGACGAAAAGAATAATTAAATAGGGGGCTTATCATGGATTACATTGAAGTTTCAGCCAAGACAGTAGATGATGCGATTACTGAAGCATGTGAAAAGCTATCTGTTACAAGTGATAAACTTGAGTATGAAGTCGTTTCTGAAGGATCCACAGGATTTCTTGGAATCAATTCCAAGCCTGCTGTTATCAAAGCCCGTGTAAAGAAAGATATGATTGATCAGGCAAAGGTCTTCCTGAATGATGTGTTTGCTGCCATGAATATGGTGGTAACCATTGAAACAAAGTATGATGAGGAAGAATCTGTTCTGGAAGTCAATCTGACTGGTGATGATATGGGAGTTCTGATCGGTAAAAGAGGTCAGACACTCGATTCTCTTCAATATCTGATTTCTCTTGTGGTGAACAGAGATGCTGAGAAATATATTCATGTAAAGGTAGATACAGAGAATTACAGAGAAAGAAGAAAGGCTACACTGGAGAATCTGGCAAAGAATATTTCCTATAAAGTCAGAAAGAACAGACAGCCGGTTGCTCTTGAACCGATGAATCCTTATGAAAGAAGAATCATTCATTCTGCGCTTCAGAGTGATAAATATGTTACTACACACAGTGAAGGTGAAGAACCATATCGTCGTGTTGTTGTTACATTGAAAAAGTAAAATTCTTTGAGCCCCTCATTGCGTCAGCTATGAGGGGCAATTGTGCGTTTGGGGATAACTTACATTTTTTCCACAAAAAGGAATGAGAATAAATGATATATTCAGATAACGATACAATTGCTGCAATCGCAACAGCCATGTCTGATGCGGGAATCGGGATCATCAGAGTCAGCGGACCGCAGGCAGTTCAAATTGTGGATAACTGCTATCTCAATGTGGGTAAAAAGCATGATCTGTTATTTCATGCCCCGAATACAATTCAATATGGGTATATCTGTAATCAGAAAGAAGAAATTCTGGATGAGGTAATGGTGTCTGTAATGAAGGCGCCGCACAGCTATACCAGAGAAGATGTTGTTGAAGTAAACTGTCATGGCGGAACAATGATCATGAATGATGTACTTCAGGTGTTATTAAATGCAGGATGCAGACTGGCACAGCCCGGAGAGTTTACGAAGAGAGCCTTTTTAAATGGCAGAATTGATCTGGCCAAAGCAGAAGCGGTAATGGATATTATCAGTGCGACCAATGAATTTGCACTTCATAATTCACAGAAGCAGCTGCGCGGAAATATCTCCAGGGAAGTGATTGCCATGAGAAAGGAAATTCTCTATGAAATGGCATTTATTGAATCAGCGCTTGATGATCCTGAAAATTATGATCTGACAGGTTATCCGGAAAAGCTTCGGAATAAACTTAAGTCGGTTTCTGAAAAGTGCAGAAACCTGATTGATACTTCTGAAGAAGGAAAAATCCGCAAAGAGGGAATCAGTACGGTAATTGTCGGAAAGCCGAATTCCGGGAAATCTTCTCTTCTGAATATTCTGACAGGTGAAGAACGTGCAATCGTAACAGAAATTGCAGGTACCACCAGAGATGTCATTGAAGAAACTGTCCGTATTGATGATATTGTTCTTCATGTTACAGATACAGCCGGAATCAGACAGACACAGGATACGATTGAGAAGATCGGCGTTGAAAAGGCAAAAAAATATGCGGAAGATGCAGATCTGATTCTGTATATGATTGATTCCACCAGGGAAATTGATGCCGAAGACAATGAAATTATCAGAATGATCAGTGGAAAAAAGCTGATTATTCTTCTGAATAAATGTGATCTTGAAAATGAGATCAGAGTGAATGAGCAGGATATCATCAGACTGATCAACCAGGAGTGCGGAGGTATATATGAGCTTCAGCCTGAAAATTCCTGTTTTTACCATATTACAAATAAAGATCAGAGAATTCCCATGATCAAGACATCCATGCTGGATCAGAAGGGGATTGATCTTCTGAAAAAATCTGTATCGGAACTTTTCCTTCATGGTGAAATTGTGCCAAAGGAAGAAATGTATATTACCAATGTCAGGCATAAAAATGCACTTCAGAGAGCATATGAAAGTATGATGCTTGTTATGAAGAGTATTGATGACGGAATGTCGGAAGATTTTTTTGCAATCGATCTGATGAACTGTTATCAGGCACTTGGTGAAATTATCGGTGAAGATATCGGAGAAGATCTTGTGGATGAGATTTTCTCAAAATTCTGTATGGGAAAATAATCAGCCTGCGGTTTCAGGCAGTCAGAGGAATATATGAGTCAGATCAGAGAAAAAGTAGATGTTTGTGTCATTGGCGCAGGTCATGCCGGATGTGAAGCGGCACTTTCCTGCAGCAGACTGGGACTGGAAACAGTTATTTTTACAGTCAGTGCGGATAATATTGCTTTCATGCCCTGTAATCCGCATATCGGCGGATCCTCCAAGGGACATCTCGTCAGAGAGATTGATGCTCTTGGCGGGGAAATGGGAAAAAATATCGACAAGACCTTTATTCAGTCTAAAATGCTGAATACTTCAAAAGGTCCGGCTGTACATTCGCTTCGTGCGCAGGCCGATAAAGCGGCTTACTCAGCTTCCATGAAAAAAGTTCTTGAAAATCAGGAGCACCTTACCGTTAAACAGGCGGAGGTATGTGAACTCATATCTGAGCCTGTAAGTGAAACTTCTGATCCGGAACTTTTTCACGAAGGCTATGAAAGAAAAATTACCGGGGTCAGAATTTTTACCGGAGCCGTGTATGAAGCCAAAGCGGTAATTCTCTGTACAGGAACCTATCTGAAATCCAGATGTCTTTGCGGTGAGGCGATTACCTATACCGGACCAAACGGAATGCAGCCTGCAAATCTTCTTTCAGCTTCTCTGATTGAAAGCGGAATTGATCTTCGAAGATTCAAGACCGGTACACCTGCCAGAATGGATGGTAACAGCATTGATTATTCCAGAATGGAAGAACAGTTCGGAGATACGCCGGTAATTCCTTTTTCCTTTGATACAGATCCTGCATCTGTTCAGAGAGACCAGTCATCCTGCTGGCTGACCTATACTAATAAAAAAACACATGAAATAATACGTAATAACATAAATAGATCACCGATTTATGCAGGGGTGATTGAAGGTGTCGGTCCCAGGTATTGCCCTTCTATTGAAGACAAGGTGATTAAATTTCCCGACCGGGAAAGACATCAGGTCTTTATCGAACCTGAAGGTGATTTCACCAATGAAATGTATATTGATGGAATGTCCTCTTCCATGCCTGAAGATGTACAGCTTGAAATGTACAGATCAGTCCCCGGACTTGAACATTGCCGGATTGTAAAAAATGCATATGCAATTGAGTATGATTGCCTCTGCCCCGGACAGTTATCTCCTGTTCTTGAAATCAAGAAAATCAGAGGTCTCTTCAGTGCCGGACAGTTTAACGGAAGCAGCGGATATGAAGAAGCTGCTGCACAGGGATTATATGCCGGCATCAATGCATCAATGCAGATTCTGAATAAACCGTATATTACCATTGACAGATCGGAAGGATATATCGGCGTTCTGGTTGATGATCTTGTAACCAAGGAGAATCTTGAACCTTACCGGATGATGACTTCCCGGGCTGAGTATCGTCTTCTTCTGAGACAGGATAATGCTGATCTCAGGCTCAGAGCAAAGGGTTATCAGGCTGGTCTTGTTTCACGTGGAAAATATGAGTATGTTCAATATAAAAAGAATGCGATTGAATCTGAAATTCGCAGATTGAAAGAAACAAATATCGGAGCATCTGCGCAGGTACAGGATTTCATGAACAGACACGGAAGTTCTCCGCTTAAAACGGCAGCTTCTCTTGCTGAACTGATCTGCAGACCTGAACTTGATTATGACTGTCTTAAGGAGATTGATCCTGGAAGAAAAACGCTCAGTAAAGATATTATTGAGCAGATTGAGATCAATATCAAATATGAAGGGTATATCCTCAGACAGGAAAAACAGGTTGAGCAGTTTGAAAAAATGGAAAACAAATATATTCCTGCGGATCTTGATTATCAGGATGTCGGAAGCCTTCGGATTGAAGCCAGACAGAAACTTGAAAAATTCCGTCCGGTCAATATCGGTCAGGCATCACGAATCGGTGGTGTTAATCCTGCAGATATTTCCGTATTGATTGTTTACCTTGATTCTATTCAAAGAAAAATGAGAAAATGAGAAAAAGCCAATGAATGATTACAGTAAGTTTATTGCAGATTGTAACGAACTGAATATTGAATTATCTGATCATCAGCTGAAACAGTTCGACCAGTATTTCGAACTTCTGGTGAAATGGAATAATGTGATGAACCTTACAGCAATCACAGAATTTGATGATGTATGTAAGCTTCATTTTCTTGACAGTCTGGTTGCTGCCAGGTATTTTGATTTCCATTCTGACCGGAAACTTTCACTGATTGATATCGGAACCGGAGCCGGATTTCCCGGAATACCACTTAAGATTATGTATCCGGAACTTAATGTGACATTACTGGATTCTCTTCAGAAACGTCTGAATTTTCTGAATGAAGTTATCGAGACGCTTGGCATTAATAATGAGTCCGGCAGTATTGTAACTGTTCATGGAAGAGCTGAAGATTTTGCAGCAAAGAAGACCGGGACGCTCAGAGAAAAATTTGATATCGGTTGTGCCAGAGCTGTTGCCAATATGTCTACCTTATCTGAATATTGTATGCCATATGTAAAAGTGGGTGGAACATTTATTGCGTATAAGAGCAATAAACTGAATGATGAGATGACTTCAGCCAGGAAGGCAATTCATCTTCTGGGTGGTAAGGTTGAAGGGATTCATGAACTGACACTTCCGGGGACAGATGTCGAAAGAAATATCGTTATTGTCAGAAAAACAGAGCCGACAAGTAAATTATATCCCAGAAAAGCTGGACTACCTTCGAAAAGCCCTTTATAATAAACCATGTAGTATTTATTATCTATTGGATGTTTCACGTGAAACATTCATAGTAAAATGAATTTTTTGAAAATTCTGGCACAAGCATTTGTTTCACGTGAAACATTTTAACCCAAGATCTTGTAAAAAAGCCCGTGAAACATTCAATCAACCGTGAATTTGTCGCCGTGAAACGAAAAATTCATCTGTGGGATCAGGTGCAACTGCACCTTTTTTCAGAATTATGAGGCAAAAAATGGGAAGAGTCATCGCAATCGCAAATCAAAAAGGCGGAGTTGGGAAAACAACAACTTCAATCAATCTCTCGGCAGCACTTGCTGAGAAAGGAAAAAAAGTTCTTGTAATCGATACAGATCCTCAGGGTAATACAACCAGTGGATTTGGCATTGATAAAAACAATGTAGAAAATACAATTTATGAACTCATGATCGGAAATTGTGAAGTTGGGGATTGCGTGCAGAAAAACATTGTAGACGGCGTAGATATTATACCGGCCAATGTTGATCTTGCAGCTGCTGAAATTGAACTGATTGATACAGAAAATAAAGAGTATATCCTGAAAAAACATATCGATCAGATCAAAGATCAATACGATTTCGTTATGATTGACTGTCCTCCCTCTTTAAGCATGCTGACAGTGAACGCCATGACGACAGCAGATACGGTACTTGTTCCGATTCAGTGCGAGTATTATGCACTTGAAGGACTCAGTCAGCTGGTTCATACAGTAAATCTTGTAAAAGAGAGACTGAATCCAAGTCTGGAAATGGAAGGCGTTGTATTTACAATGTTTGATTCCAGAACAAATCTGTCACTTCAGGTAGTTGAAAATGTAAAGAGCCATATTGATGAGAAGGTATATAAGACAATCATACCGAGAAACATCAGACTTGCAGAAGCACCAAGTTATGGGATACCGATTAACATGTATGATTCAAAATCAGCAGGAGCAGAAGCTTATCGTCTGCTGGCACAGGAAGTGATTGAGAGAAAGTTCTGATGATTCAGATGAAGAAAGGAAGATAAAACAATGCCTGGAAAGAATGTAAGACATGGTCTTGGAAAAGGACTTGATACATTAATTCCTACCGGTGAACTGAAGATGGGAACCAAGACGGATGATCCCGAAGCAAACGGAAGCAAAAAGATTGTCAACATCACCAAAGTGGAACCCAACAGAAAGCAGCCAAGAAAAACATTTGATGAAGATGCGCTGCAGGAATTATCAGATTCAATCAAACAGGTGGGAATTCTGGAACCGATTCTGGTAAAAGACCAGAAAAGTTATTATGAGATTATTGCCGGAGAACGAAGATGGAGAGCAGCAAAGCTCGCAGGACTGAAAGAAGTTCCTGTAGTCATCCGTAATGATCTGACAGATCAGCAGATCGTTGAGATCCAGCTGATTGAAAATATTCAGAGAGAAAACCTGAATCCGATTGAAGAAGCTGTTGCCTATAAGCGATTGATGACAGAATTCAATTTAAAGCAGGATGAAGTTGCGGATAAGGTTTCCAAGAGCCGTGTTGCCATTACAAATTCCATGCGTCTTTTGAAACTGTGTCCGGAAGTTCAGCAGATGGTAATTGATGCGAAGCTGACCACCGGGCATGCAAGAGCAATTATTTCCATTGAAGATCCGGCAGAACAGCTCAAGATTGCTGAAAAGATTTTTGATGAGAAACTAAGTGTACGTGAAGCAGAAAAGCTGGTAAAGAATTATGGAAAACCGGAGAAAACAAAAAAGCCGGTTTTGAAAAATGAAAGCCTCGAAGTTATATACAGAGATCTTGAAGAAAAGTGTAAGGAATCAATTGGAACAAAGGTACAGATTTCATCCAAAGGTGACGGAACCGGTAAGATTGAAATTGACTTTTATAACAATGATGATCTTGAGAAAATAACAAATCTTCTGGTAAAACGAAACGGAGAAATTTAACGGATGAACAGTTATATATTTGATTATATCGGAATCGGATCTCTGGATCCGGCATATCTTTTTATCGGTGCAGCAGTACTGATCCTGATTCTTTTCATTCTGCTGATTGTGCAGGAGAAAAGAAATCGTAAAATGATGAAGAGACTGAGTAAATTCATGAAAGGAAAAGAAGCCGCCAGTCTTGAAGATGAAATTGTAGAACTGTTTGAAGACAATCAGTACATGAGATCTGCAACAGAGAAAAACAAAAAGGATATCAGTGATATCTATAAGAAAATGACAAAGTGTTTCAGCAAGGCAGGCATTGTGAAGTACGATGCATTCCAGCAGATGGGCGGACAGCTCAGCTTTTCACTTGCGCTTCTCGATGAAAATGATAATGGATTTATTCTTAACTCTGTACACAGTGTTGACGGATGCTATTCTTATACCAAGGAAGTAAAGCACGGGGAATGTGCATTGGATCTTGGTGATGAGGAAAGACAGGCACTCGAAAAGGCAATTGAACAGTAACGCAATAAAAGTTAATAATGTAAAATTTTTTAATAATATTAATGATATGAAAAATCTGTAGGAGGAACCAGCAATGATTGACATTAAATTTTTAAGAGAGAATCCGGATGCGGTAAGAGAAAACATCAAAAAGAAATTCCAGGATGCAAAGCTTCCGCTTGTAGACGAAGTAATTGCACTTGATAAGGAAAGCCGCGAAGTTCAGCAGGAAGCAGATGATCTTCGTGCCAAGAGAAACAAGATCTCCAAGGAAATCGGCGCACTGATGGCACAGGGAAAAAAAGAAGAAGCCATGCAGAAAAAGCAGGAAGTTGCTGATGGTGCAAAGCGTCTTGCCGAGCTCGAAGAAAAAGAAAAGACTGTAAATGATAAAATCACGGAAAAGATGATGATGATTCCGCAGATTCTTGATCCTACCGTTCCAATCGGTAAGGATGATTCTGAGAATGTGGAGATTCAGAAGTACGGCGATCCGGTTGTTCCGGATTTTGAAATTCCGTATCATACAGATATTATGGAAAAACTGAACGGCATCGATCTTGATGCTGCCAGAAGAGTTGCAGGTAACGGCTTCTATTATCTGATGGGCGACGTGGCAAGACTTCACTCTGCAGTTCTTGCCTATGCAAGAGACTTCATGATTGACAGAGGTTTCACCTATTGCATTCCACCGTTCATGATTCATGGAAATGTTGTTGCCGGTGTTATGAGCTTCCCGGAAATGGATGCCATGATGTACAAAATTGAAGGCGAAGATCTGTATCTGATCGGTACAAGTGAGCATTCCATGATCGGTAAATTCATCGACCAGATGATTCCGGAAGAAGAACTTCCGAAGACACTGACCAGCTACTCTCCCTGCTTCCGTAAGGAAAAAGGTGCACACGGAATTGAAGAGCGTGGTGTGTACAGAATTCACCAGTTTGAGAAGCAGGAAATGATCGTTGTCTGCAAGCCTGAGGATTCCAAGATGTGGTATGACAGGCTGTGGCAGAACACAGTAGATCTGTTCAGATCCATGGATATCCCGGTTCGTACACTTGAGTGCTGTTCCGGAGATCTGGCTGACCTTAAATGCAAGTCCTGCGATGTGGAAGCATGGTCACCGAGACAGAAGAAGTATTTCGAAGTCGGCAGCTGCTCCAACCTTGGCGATGCACAGGCCAGAAGACTGAAGATCAGAATCAAGAGCAAGGATGGCAACTACCTTGCACATACACTGAACAATACCGTTGTTGCTCCGCCGAGAATGCTGATCGCATTCCTGGAGAACAATCTGCAGGCAGACGGATCCGTGAAGATCCCGAAGGTGCTTCAGCCGTACATGGGCGGCAAGACAGAGCTTCGCCCATAATCAGGGACATCAGTAAAAAAAGTAAAAATCAAAACCAGAGGAAGGAGGTGAAATCGATGCATAAATTCTTAAGAGCAATCGGATTTTCGGAACTGACAAGTCGGAAAGAGCTGCAGAAGATCATTACCGACTCAATACAGGAAGCAACGGTCAGAACCTATACAACAAATGAAGAAGGCGAGATCATGGCGGAATTTCGCAGAGATTTCGCCAACGGAATCGGGATTGTCGTCCGCGGGGAATTTGATGATGAGGACAGGTTTATTTACGAATATTATTATCCGTATCTGATCGGCACAGGCATCAGTTCCACGGAAGACATTACGGTAGAGAGACTGGCGGCGCAGGATGCCTATGTCGGCGCCTGTGATGAAGTCCGGGTCGGCGTATCTCTGGTTTTTTATCTTCAGAATATGATCCCGTATCTGAAACACCATAATGAAGATGATTTTCCGGTGAAGGGAACAACCCTTACACTGTCAGCGCTTTCCACCAGAGGAACGATCATGATGCCGATTGCGAAGAGCAAAAAGCAGACCCTCAGGAGTAAAAAGAAGCTGCAGGCCAGAAATCAGCTGATCTCCGCAGCCAGAAAAGGTGATGAAGCCGCAATTGAGAGCCTTACACTTGATGATATGGATATCTACACTGCAATTTCCAACCGCATCTATAAAGATGATGTCTTCACCATGGTGGACAATTATTTCATGCCCTATGGAATGGAATGCGACCAGTATTCTGTACTGGCGGAAATTACGGAATGTCACCCGGTAAAAAATATGCTCACAGGCGAAGATGTCTGGATCATGACCCTCAGCTGTAACGAAATTGCTTTTGATGTCTGTATCAATCAGAAAGATCTGATGGGAGAACCGGAGGTCGGAAGGCGGTTCAAGGGAAATATCTGGATGCAGGGATTTATCAACTATCCGGATGATACTCAGAGTTGAATTTAAGGTTCCAATGTGATAAAGTAAACAATGTCTGTCGGAGTTAAAATGACTCCGGCAGCATATAAAAAGTTCGCTGGTAAGCGAACCGGCATATATGTTTCCGTAGCTCAGCTGGATAGAGCGTCCGCCTCCTAAGGTTATTCTACATCACTCGCCTTGGGGAAAATGAAATAATGACAAATTCATAGTTTTTGACATATGTATCCGTAGCTCAGCAGGATAGAGCACGCGCCTCCTAAGCGCGGGGTCGGGCGTTCGAATCGCCTCGGGTACACGAATTTCCGCGGAAAATCAACGTATGTTGGTTCTCCGCTTTTTTAATTCTAAAAACCAGATCCGCAGAAATCGCTGCAAAAATTTCACTCAAAACTGTCCATTCCACTTTTATTGCCTGGCAGTAAACTGCCAAAAAATGGTGACCGCTACTGCCAAAATGGTGTTTTTGGCAGTGTTTTTATTTTTTTTTGAAAATTTCTTGGCAAAAGGAACAGGCGAAAGGACAGAAAAACAGGCCGTACTTTTGGCGAAAGGACAAGGAATCAGCTTATAAAGGAGTGAATCAAATTGGCAGTATGCATCTGAACATGCATAAAGAAATAATATGCGCATTGTGATGCATATAGCCAATGCCAGATAGAATGGCTGTGACTGTGAAAATCTGATTGATATTATAGTGAAATGATGCTAAATTAGTAATCAAGAAACTGCGTGAGTAGTGGCGTCGGGTAAAGGACCCGGAGGGCCGCATAACCATCCCTTAATTCCGTAACTGGAGTCGGATGGTCTCACGCAGTTTTTATTTTGTAAATCGAAAACAGATCTTTTTTATGCCTTCCATATAGAAATGGAGGGCTTTCTTTTTTTTGAAAAAAAATTCAGATCTACCCCCTACAGATATCCTTCACCGGTGGTAATAGGTGAGAGGAAGAAATCAGAAATATGATGGA
>CAYMBY010000062.1:0-11640 GCA_964388815.1 uncultured Butyrivibrio sp.
AACGTATATGATGTTGGAAACGAAAAGGGGATTTATTATATCGTCATGGAATTGGTAGACGGTATTACTCTCAAAAAATATATTGAAAAGAAGTCACGTCTGACGGTAAAAGAGGCAGTCAGCATTGCCATACAGGTGGCAATGGGACTGGAAGCGGCACACAATAATCACATTATCCACAGAGATATCAAACCGCAGAACATTATCATATCAAAAGACGGCAAAGTAAAAATGACAGATTTCGGTATTGCAAAGGCGGCTTCCAGCAATACAATTACTTCCAATGTTATGGGATCGGTTCATTATACGTCTCCGGAACAGGCACGTGGCGGATACAGTGATGCCAAGAGCGATATCTATTCTCTGGGTGTGACACTTTTTGAAATGCTGACAGGGCGTGTCCCGTTTAATGGTGATACGACAGTGGCGATTGCCATCAAGCATATACAGGAACCGCTTCCGTCTCCGCGTGAATTCGTGCCTGATCTTCCGGTCAGTGTGGAGAAGATTGTAATCAAATGCTGTCAGAAGAGTCCTGACCGCAGATATCAGACTGCAGGAGAACTGATTGCTGATCTGAAGCGGTCGCTGATTACACCGGATGAAGATTTTGTCAGGCTGGTGGACCCGGATGAAGACGGTGCAACGCGTGTGGCAACAGAAGGCGAACGCCAGATGATCAAACACGGTTCAACCGGTAATATTTCACAGACAGAACAGATGCGCTTAAACCGTGACATTCTGCGGGAAGAGGCAAAGGACAGAAAGCGTTATGATGACGATGAACGCGATGAGGAAGACGTCGATGAACAGGAAGAAGACGAACCTCAGAGACGTTACAGTGACAGCAGAAAAAAATATCGCGATGACAGATATGATGACCGGTATGATGATGAAGAAGATGATGACGATTATGAGGAAGGGGAAGAAAGTTCCCGCATGGAAAAAGTGACCGTCGTTATGGCCGTTTTTGCAGCGCTTCTGGTTGGAATTATTATTGTTTATCTTGCAGGCAGAAGTTTTGGCGTATTCGGAAGCGGCACAGCGGCTTCCGGCAATGTTTCAGCTTCTTCTGACAGCGGAGCGAGCGGAATTGAAGTCCCGGATGTTACAGGACAGTCATATGCCGAGGCGGTTTCCAATCTGGAAGCCAAGGGATTTAAGGTAGAAAAAAAGGAAGACAGCGAAAGTACAGAAGAAAAGAATACCGTTGTGGCACAAAGTCCGGAAGCAAAGGCCAGGGCAGCAAGCGGAGCGACCGTAACACTGACGGTCAGTACGGGAGAAAATGCATCATCAAGCAATTCTGCGGCTTCAGCAAGTTCAGCAGCAAAAGTTGCAGTTCCCAATGTAATCGGAATGGATGAGGAAACGGCAACACTGACACTGATTGAGGCAGGGCTGAAAGTCGGTTCCGTAACGGAAGTCAGCAATGAAGATGCCAATTTAAACGGATTGATCTGTAACCAGACGCCGACGGTGGGAACCAAGGTGGCAGCAGATTCTTCTGTCAGCCTTGAACTCAGTACCGGCCCCGCATCTTCTGCAACCTACAGCTATTCAGCCAATATAGAGGCACCGACAGCAGCAGAGGACAGTTCCTATGTTGCGGGAACAACGGTGCAGGTCGCACTTGTAACATCAGACGGAACGCAGCTTCTCAATACCAGCACCACTTCGTTCCCGATCACGGTAAATTATACCGGAATCAAATCTCCGACAGGAGTTCTGAAGATGGTATATGCAATAACCACACCTACAGTGACGGATCCTTCCACCGGAACCACAACAGGCGGGACCACCGAGACACATACGGTAACCAGAGCAATTACGTTTACACAGCAGTAAACTGCAGTTAAGGGAAGGCAGATGCAGGGAAAAATCGTTAAGGGAATTGCCGGTTTCTATTATGTGGATACACCGGCAGGACGTGTATATGAATGCCGCGCCAAGGGGATATTCAGAAATCAGAACATCAAGCCTCTCGTGGGGGATGATGTTCTGATCGATGTCATAGATGAGGAAAAGGCAACAGGAAATGTCATCAGTGTTCTTCCGAGGAAGAATCAGCTGCTGCGTCCGCCGGTTGCAAATGTGGACCAGGCACTGATTCTGTTCGCAATCGTAAAACCGGATCCGAGCTATAATCTCCTTGATCGCTTTCTGATCATGATGGGACAGCAGAATCTTCCGGTGGTGATCTGTTTTAACAAGCAGGATATTGCAACGCCGCAGGAACAGAAAGCACTTCTTGATGCATATGAGAAGTGTGGCTATCGTGTTATGTTTATCAGCGTTACAGATCATCTTGGCATTACGGAAATTGAAGATGTGCTGCGGGGAAAAACAACAGTAATTGCGGGACCAAGCGGCGTCGGAAAATCATCGCTGATTAATCTTCTGCATCCGCAGGCACAGATGGAAACCGGTGAACTGAGCCGGAAGATTGACAGAGGAAAGAATACGACAAGGCACTCCGAACTTTTCTGCGTGGACCGCATCGAAGGGGAGCAGCGTACCTATATTATGGATACACCCGGTTTCACATCCCTTTATCTCAAAGATGTGACAACTGATCATCTCAGGGATTTTTATCCGGAGTTTGCAGAGTTTGAGCCGGAATGCAGATTTTCAGGATGTTCTCATATCACAGAGCCGGATTGCGGCGTGATCAGAGCACTTGAGGAAAATAAAATAGCAAGAGTCCGCTATGAAAATTACAGGGTTCTGTATGAAGAACTGAAAAATCAGAAACCTGTTTACGGAAAGAAGGAGAAGTTATGAAGCTTGGTATCGTAGGTTTACCGAATGTCGGTAAAAGCACACTGTTCAATTCACTTACAAAGGCGGGAGCAGAGGCGGCCAATTATCCGTTCTGTACAATTGATCCGAATGTGGGTGTGGTTGCAGTTCCGGATGAACGTCTGAAAAAACTGGGAGAACTGTATCATTCCAAAAAGGTAACACCGGCGACAATTGAATTTGTTGATATTGCAGGACTGGTAAAAGGTGCATCCAAAGGCGAGGGCCTTGGAAATCAGTTCCTTTCCAACATAAGGGAAACAGACGCCATTGTGCATGTTGTCAGATGTTTTGAAGATACCAATGTTATCCATGTGGACGGCAGTGTGGATCCGGTCCGTGATATTGAGACAATCAATCTGGAACTGGTATTTGCTGATCTGGAAGTTCTGGAACGCCGTATCGCCAAGGTTGCCAAAACGGCACGTATGGATAAGACTGCAGGTAAGGAACTGGATCTTTTAAACAGAATCAAGGCGCATCTTGAAGCCGGCAGACTTGCCAAAGATCTTGAAGTAACAGATGAAGATGAACTGAATTTCATGAAGAGTTATGATCTTCTGACTTACAAGCCGGTGATTTTCGCAGCCAATGTAAAGGATGATGATCTTGCAGATGACGGCGCAGGCAATCAGTATGTGCAGGCAGTACGCAAGTGGGCAGAAGACAACGGCTGTGAGGTTTTCGTTATTTCCGCACAGATCGAAGCGGAGATTGCAGAACTGGATGATGCGGAAAAAGGTGATTTTCTGGAGTCACTCGGACTGAAAAAATCAGGCCTGGATAAACTGATTGAAGCAAGCTATCGTACACTTGGCCTGATGAGCTTCCTCACTTCCGGAGAAGATGAAACAAGGGCATGGACGATTAAAATCGGAACCAAGGCGCCGCAGGCGGCAGGAAAGATTCATACTGACTTCGAAAGAGGATTTATCAAGGCAGAGGTAATCAATTACCGGGATCTTCTGAACGAAGGGTCACTTTCAGCCGCAAAAGAAAAGGGACTTGTCCGCATGGAAGGCAAGGACTATGTGGTACAGGACGGGGATGTTATTCTGTTCCGGTTCAATGTATAAAATACAGATTAAGGGCAGAGGCTGCAGTTTGCAGCCTCTGGTGCTTTAGGAGGATATAGGTTATGCCGGATATTATGGGTAAGATGGACATTGCGTTTCCGCATCTGGGAATTTATCTGAAAAATGTACCGAAGAGTTTTGAAATATTTGGCTTCAGAATTGCATTATACGGAGTGATCATCGGAATCGGTGTGCTTCTTGCCGTGCTGCTGGTTTCAAAGATTGCGGAGAAGACCGGACAGGATCCGGATGCCTACTGGGATCTTTCGATTTATCTGATTATTTTTTCCATTATCGGTGCAAGAGCATATTATGTATTTTTTGCATGGGATAACTACAAGGACAATCTGATCAGCATTCTCTATATCAGAAATGGCGGACTTGCGATATATGGCGGTGTGATCGCAGGCTTCCTCACGCTTGCCGTGTATGTGAAGCTCCGTAAAAAGAGCTACCGGCAGATGGCGGATACCGGTGTTTACGGTCTGGTTCTTGGACAGCTGATCGGACGCTGGGGAAACTTTACCAACCGTGAAGCTTTCGGACAGTATACCGACGGACTTTTCGCCATGCGTATTCCGCAGGAAATGGTCCGCCAGAATGAGATCACGCAGAGTATCGCATCACATATTGCAGAAGGCACCAATTATATTCAGGTGCATCCGACATTCCTGTATGAAAGTCTCTGGAATCTCGGACTTCTGATTATTATGCTGCTGTATCTCAGACACAAGAAGTTCCATGGCGAAATCTGTCTGCTGTATCTGGGCGGATACGGACTCGGAAGATTCTGGATCGAGGGACTCAGAACAGATCAGCTGTGGCTTCGCGGAACAACGATTCCTGTATCACAGGTACTGGCGATGTGCCTTGTGGTATTTTCTGTGGTTGCTGATGTGATTACCAGAATTCTGGTCAAAAAGAGCGGTGGAAGACTGGCTATGGATATTGCGGTGGATGAACAGAACCTGAAAGAAGCCGAGGAAAGAAAAAAGAAAGCGGAAGATCAGGAGAAAAGCAAAAATTTATCAGAAAATAAATAAATTTTTTTCCTTTCTTTCAAAACCATAGATGTTGTGAAAAAAAAATAAGCGACACAAGATGATGTATAAAAAACACGCTGCAGATTTCTGCAGCGTGTTTTTTTGGCTCCTGCAGCGGCATTAAGAGGTTGCCAACACGTTTTTTTTGATATAAAATCAATTTAGGTGGTAAAAAGTGGCTGAAAGTGGATGAAAGTGGTAAACGAGTGGGCACAATGTTTAAAGGAGAGTATAGCCATTCAATTGATGCAAAGGGAAGACTGATTATTCCCTCGAAGTTCCGCGAAATTCTTGGTAATGAATTCGTGGTAACAAAGGGGTTTGATGGTTGTCTGTTCGTTTTTGCCAATGAAGGCTGGGAGCAGTTTGAAGCAAAGCTCCAGGCTCTGCCGCTTGATAAACCGGAAGCCAGACAGCTCGGAAGATTCTTTATCGCCGGAGCAATAGATGCGGAAGTGGATAAACAGGGCAGAATACTTCTGCCGGCCAATCTTCTGACCTATGCCGGAATTGAAAAGGAAGCAGTGGTCGCGGGTGTCGGAAACCGTGCTGAGATCTGGAGCAGCAGCAGGTGGACGGACAATACGACGTTTGAAGATATAAATGGAATTGCAGCCAAAATGAGTGAATGGGGATTAAGCATCTGACAGAGGCCGTTAATGGAATTTAAACATACATCTGTACTCCTTGAGGAGACGATTGAAAATCTGAATATCAGGCCGGATGGAATATATCTGGATGGTACGCTTGGCGGAGCCGGACATTCCAGTCACATTGCAGAAAAGCTTACTGCAGGAGGACACCTGTACGGAATCGATCAGGATGAGGAAGCAATCGCAGCTGCGACAGAGCGTCTTGCACCATTTTCAGATCGTGTCACTGTAATCAGAGATAATTATGAAAATGCCGTGGAACGGTTGAAAGAGATCAGAGTAACAGGAGTAGACGGGATTCTGCTTGATCTCGGGGTTTCTTCCTATCAGCTTGATAATGCGGAACGCGGGTTTTCCTATAAATACGATACACCGCTGGATATGCGGATGGATACCAGACAGGAACTGACGGCCCGTGAAATTATCAATACCTGGTCGGAAATGGAAATCTATCATATTATCAGGGACTATGGCGAAGATCAGTTTGCAAAGAATATTGCAAAACATATTGTAATGGAAAGAGCAAAGCAGCCGATTGAAACAACCGGACAGCTGAATGAAATCATACATGCGGCAATTCCTGCAAGAATGCGGGAAAAGGGAGGCCATCCCTCAAAAAGAACTTTTCAGGCCATCAGAATTGCCTGCAACAGGGAACTGGATGTACTGCAGAATTCACTTGACGGCATGATTGATTTCCTGAATCCGGGAGGAAGGTTCTGTGTGATTACCTTTCATTCACTGGAAGACAGAATCGTAAAAGTGAATTTCAGAAGAAATGAAAACCCATGTACCTGTCCGCCTGAATTTCCGGTCTGTGTATGCGGAAATGTATCGAAGGGAAAGGTAATTACAAGAAAACCGATTCTGCCGGGAGCAGAAGAACTGGAAGAAAATACAAGATCGAAGAGCGCAAAGCTCAGAGTATTTGAAAAAGCAGAATAAGATCAGCATAATTTCTGATGAAGGGAGGAACAGACAGCATGGCAGCGCAGAGCAGACGTATGGAAAAGACAATGGCATACGGGCAGTATGTCCGCGGTAATACCGTAAGGCAGGCACAGCCGGATTATGTACATGTGCATTCAGAGCGTCCGGCACATCGTGAAAACGGCAGGACCCGGCATATGAGCTTCAGCTATCTGCTCTTTTTATCAGGGGCGCTGATTATTGCAGGACTGATTCTGACGTGGTATATTACAATGCAGTCGGAGATCACAAACAGCGTAAAACATATTTCCACACTGGAAAGTCAGCTGAATGATATGAAGCAGGAAAATGACGAGGCCTATAACAAGGCAAACAGCAGTCGTGATCTTGAAGAAATCAAAAAAATTGCAATTCAGGAATATGGCATGCAGTATGCTGATCAGGGCCAGATTGTTACATATTCGGATGAAGGCGGCAATGATTATGTACGTCAGAATGCTGATATTCCGGATGCAGGCGGGAAATAGGGATACAAATGGGACAGATCAGAAAAAAACAGAAGTTCACAGTGGGAATGAAGAAAAAACTGGTAGTATTGTTTATTATCATCCTGCTGCTTTTTATCGGACTTGGTGCAAAACTGATATTGATTAACAAGGATAACGGGGCAGAGTACAAGAAGCAGGTGCTGTCGCAGCAGCAGTATGATTCGAAGACGCTGCCTTTTCGTCGTGGAGAAATTACGGATAAGAACGGAACCGTGCTGGCAGTCAGTGAGAAAGTCTACAGTGTGATTCTGGATGCCAAGCAGCTTCTTGCGGACAAGGAATGCGTGGATCCCACAGTCAAGGCGCTTGTCAGTAATTTCGGCCTAAGTGAATCGGATCTGAAAAAATATCTGAGTGACAATCCGGATTCTCAGTATTATGTACTCAAAAAACAGCTTCCGTTTGAGAAAATTGAAAAGTTCAAGGAAATGCAGACGGCGGGAAGCAACACCTATAATGCGAAAATTCAGGGCGTATGGTTTGAAGAAAGCTATGTCAGAAATTATCCGAACGGTTCGCTTGCCTGCGATCTGATCGGTTTTACAACCAGTGACAATAACGGACAGTACGGACTTGAAGAGTATTATAATGATACACTGTCAGGAACATCCGGACGTCAGTACGGCTATCTGGATGGCGATTCCAATCTGGAGAGAACCACAATTGCAGCGCAGGATGGTGACAGCGTTGTAACAACAATAGACGGAAATATTCAGACCATTGTGGAAAAGTATCTGCAGCAGTTCAATGATGAGCATAAGGATGGCGCACATCCCGGCAACGGTGCCAATAATGTCGGCTGTATTGTAATGGATATTCATTCGGGCGATATTCTTGCGATGGCCAGTTATCCCAAATATGACCTGAATGATACCAAGAACATTCAGAATCTGATCGGTATGCGCATGGTCGATGCCAAAGGCAACAAGGTAGAAGCAACCGATGCGGATCCGGGATATATCACGGCAGATAATGTAAGTACACTGAAAGGTGATCAGCTGTATCAGAATTACAATGCACTCTGGAAAAATTTCTGTATTTCCGATACCTATGAACCCGGTTCAGTTGCAAAACCGTTTACGGTTGCAACAGGACTTGAATCAGGAAGCATCACCGGAAACGAAGTTTATCAGTGTAACGGTTATCTCCACGTCGGTGATTACGATATCAAATGTCATAATGTATATGGACATGGTGCAGTATCCGTGGAAAGAGGAATCGAGGTATCCTGCAACGTATGCATGATGTATGTGGCACAGGCGACAGGCGTACAGAACTTTACCAAATTCCAGAAGATATTCGGGTTCGGACTGAAAACCAATATCGACCTCGCCGGAGAAGCAAGAACACAGGGCCTGACCTATTCGGCTGATAAAATGGGACCGACAGAGCTTGCCACATGTTCTTTCGGACAGGGCTTTAATGTATCCATGATTCAGATGATTACGGCATTCAGTTCGCTGGTGAACGGCGGATACTATTATGAACCGCACGTGGTCAGTAAGATTGTCAGTCCGAGCGGAGCTACCGTGCAGAGTGTTGAACCCAGAATTCTGCGCCAGACCGTATCGCAGACAACTTCAGATAAGATCATCCAGTACTGCGATCAGGTTGTCGCAGGACCTGAAGGAACCGGTAAAACAGCAAGACCTGCAGGCTACATGATCGGCGGTAAGACAGGTACAGCAGAAACAGTACCGAGAAATAAAAAAGACTATGTGGTTTCCTTTATGGGATATGCACCTGCAAATGATCCGCAGATTGCAATTTATGTAGTTGTAGACAGACCGAATGTGGTGATTCAGGATGATGCAAAGTTTGCAACCGGAATCGTACGTAATGTGCTGACTGAAGTAATGCCGTATCTTGGCTTCCCGATGACAGAAGCACTCTCAGATGATGAGAAGGCGGAGCTTGCGAAACTGAAGGAAGAATCTGTTACCACAGCTTCCACGGCAAGTTCGGGAGATTCCTCATCCGCATCTTCAGCAGAAGCTTCTTCCGGATCATCGGCGTCTTCAAAGACTGCATCCTCGGATGCAGCAGCTGCAGGATCCACAAATGAAATATGGAAAACATTTGACGTAGATCCCTCAACGGGGTATTATATTGACCCGAATACAGGGAACCTGATCGATCCGGAAACCGGTGATGTTGTGAACGGTTCTGTCATGAGCGGAATTGATGGCTCATCTGACAGTGCAGCTGCAGCATCCGGGAGTGGTGCAGGTTCTTCCAAAAAACAGTAAAGAGTAAAAAAATAAGCAGTAAACGAGGGTAAAAGTCATGATGATAGTTACAGATGTAATCATTCCGGTTCTGGCAGCCTATGCGATCAGTACGCTTCTGGGACCGATTGTAATACCGTTTCTCCACAGACTCAAAGTGGGACAGACCGAGCGGGAAGAGGGACTTCAGTCTCATCAGAAAAAGACCGGGACACCGACAATGGGCGGTGCGATCTTTCTGATTCCGGTATTGCTGATTGCCCTGTTTTATGTAAAAGACTGTCCGGAAATCATTGCGGTGCTGATTCTTACTTTCGGTTTTGGCATCATCGGTTTTCTGGATGACTATATCAAGGTGGTGCTGAAAAGAAATCTCGGCCTTCGTGCATGGCAGAAACTCCTGGGACAGTTTATTGTTACAGGTGCATTTGCACTGTATCTTCTGAAATGTACCGATATCTCTCTTGCCATGCAGGTTCCGTTTACACAGAAAATGCTTGATTTTGGCTGGATGAACATTCCGGTACTTTTCTTTATTGCACTGGGAACGGCAAACGGGACCAACTTTACGGATGGTGTGGATGGCCTGTGCGGCTCGGTAACCGCAGTGGTTGCAGCATTTTTTGCCGCCGCCGCCATTCATGTCGGAAGCGGTGTGGCACCTGTGGCAAGTGCTTTTGCAGGAGCACTTCTGGGATACCTGTTCTATAATGTATATCCGGGCAGAGTGATGATGGGCGATACGGGTTCACTTGCAATCGGCGGTTTTGTTACTGCAATCGCATATGTGCTTCATATGCCGATTTTTATTGTAATTGTCGGTTTTATCTATGCACTCGAAGTGATTTCTGTCATGATGCAGGTCAGCTATTTTAAACTGACACATGGAAAAAGAATATTCAAAATGGCACCGATTCATCACCATTTTGAACTGTGCGGGTGGTCTGAAACAAGAGTTGTCAATGTGTTTACCACAGTGACCATACTGCTGGCACTCATTGCATATGCGGCAATCGGCTGAAAAATGAGGAGGGTATGATGTCAAAAGTTGATCTTAAAGGCAAAAAAGTACTGGTGATCGGATCAGGACTCAGCGGAGTCGGTTCGGTTCATCTGCTCAGGGAGGTCGGTGCGTTTCCGGTTCTTCTGGATGAAAATCAGAAAATCACGCAGGAGGATATCCGGGCAAAGCTTGCAGAAGAGGATCGGGATGATACTGCAATTATTACCGGAACACTGCCGGAAGAAATCCTGAATGAACTGACACTTGTGGTGCCAAGTCCTGCAGTGCCCCTGGATTCACCTACAATCAACAGACTGCGTGATCACGGCATCCGGATCTGGAGTGAAATTGAGCTTGCCTGGAATTATGCAAAAGGCAGACTGATTGCCATTACCGGAACCAATGGAAAGACAACGACAACCACGCTTGTCGGTGAGATCATGAAAGCATATTTCAGCTCTGTCTTTGTGGTTGGTAATATCGGCTATTCCTATGCGGGACAGGCAAGAAATACGAAGGATGATTCTGTAACGGTTGCAGAAATCAGCAGCTTCCAGCTGGAAGCAGTGGAGAATTTTCATGCAGATGTTTCTGCAATTCTGAATATCACGCCGGATCATCTCAATCGTCATCATACGATGGAATGTTATGTGCAGATGAAGGAGAATGTCACCAATCTGCAGACAAAGGATGATACCTGTGTACTGAATTATGATAATGCCTATACACGCGAATTTGGCAGAAAATGTCCTGCCGGTGTTGTCTTTTTCTCTTCACATGAGAAGCTGGAAAACGGTCTGTATCTGGATGGAGAGGAAATTTTTCTTGCAAAGCAGGGGCAGCCGATCAGACTGATGAACATTCATGACATGAAACTGGTCGGACTGTGCAATGTGGAAAACGTCATGGCAGCAATTGCCATTTCTCTTGCAATGAAAGTTCCGATGGAAACGATTCTTCGTGTCATTCATGATTTCAAGGCGGTAGAGCACAGAATAGAGTTCGTGGCCAGTAAAAAGGGCGTTGACTATTATAACGATTCCAAAGGAACCAATCCTGATGCTGCCATTCAGGGAATCCGCGCAATGACCAGACCTACATGGCTGATCGGCGGCGGCTATGATAAAGGCAGTGAATATGATGAATGGATCGAAGCCTTTGACGGAAAGGTCAGAAAGCTGGTACTGATCGGACAGACAAAGAAAAAAATAGCTGAGTGTGCCAGAAAACATGGCTTTGATGACATACAGCTTGAAGATAGCTTTGAAAATGCACTCCGGTTCTGCACGGAGAACGCGGCAGAGGGCGAAGCGGTACTGCTGTCTCCTGCCTGTGCAAGCTGGGGTATGTTCCCGAA
>CAYMBY010000063.1:0-14034 GCA_964388815.1 uncultured Butyrivibrio sp.
CTCAAATGCCTCGTCTTCTTTTCCAAGGATATACCAGCCGGAACGAAGCACTTCAAGCGCTTTGTCCTCATATTCCTTCTGATATTTCTGAAATCCGCGATCCATGCGGCTTTGCATTATCTTTTCCATATCCATAACCTCTCAGATGCACAGTAATCCAATATATGGGTTTTATTCTACCACAAATCTATTAATATTTTCTTAACATTTCAGTATTCCTTAGAAAAAAGGGTCTTAAAATCAAATGAATCAATAATCTCACGCATTTTTTTCAACTGTCCGGGCATTTCCCCCGCTTTCACTTCACAGTCTCCGCCTGCAAAACACTTTACCATATACTGATTGATCTCCGGCTTGTAATGCGTATAATCCGCATAGTTGTTCAGATCCGTAACAACATCTTCAAGATTCTGAAAATAGAATACCCGGACATTATCATACTGCAGCAGTGTATCCGCGATATACTCATACTGATTCATCGTGGCATCAAGGTGATTTTCATTTATCACATCGTTCCAGTACAGGATGCTGTATGGCGGAAAGAACATATAGAACTCGGTCTCAGGATGTGCCTTGATAAACGGAAGAATGTTTTCTTCCAGATTTTCCTTCGTGCCTGCAATCAGCTCATCTGCCGGCATCACTTCGTCCACCTTCTCCGAAGGCTCATAGTTATGCATCACCCACTGAATGTTGTAATAATCCGGTGTCCACCAGCTGGCATATACCTCTGACAGATCCGTCGGATCACGGTTGATCATCGGCCTCAGAATATACTGCAGCAGCACGTCCTTGTTGAACAGGTAGGACACATCATTAAACGGATTGCGGTCATACAGATACTCCGGCAGCGGATATTTGGTGTCCTGCGTTCCTGCCGTATAGGTCATGGCATCCACACCCAGAAAAACCGCCTTTACCTGATTCGTTTTTCTGGCACGCGACGTGTCATCATAAACCAGACTCAGAATATTATAATCATCATGCGGAAGTGCCCCGCTATAGCTGAGTTTTAACGTATCCAGTCCCATGATCTGCCGGAAATCATCCGTATGGAAGTTCACGGTCATGGAAGAACCGATAATACAGCTGTCATAGGTCATGTTCCTGGCCATTCCCGGATTCTGTGACAGCTGATTGTCCACCACGTACGGGAAACCGGACAACGGCGCATGATAATGGAAAAAAGGATCGACATATCCCACCAGAAGGCCCGCGGTAAGAAGAAGTACTCCTGCCGTCAGTCCGAAGGTGAGAAGTGCTTTCCCTGCCGGATTCATTTTTCTTTTTTGATTCTGATCCATCTGCTTCATATTGCTGTCCTTGTATTTTGTCTCAGAAATTCAGGTACAGGAAAGTACTGACATTGGAAAACGTCAGCACACTCCACACAAACAGAATTCCCGCCAGAAATGCCCATCTGCACTTCATACTGCAGTCGCCGGCAGCCCTGTCTGCCCGCTTTCCGAAAAGAGAAAGTCCCGCAGCCACTGCCAGCACAGTCCACATGCAGATATCTCCGCTGTATTTCCACTGTGCGACCGGTGTCACCTTGAGTACATACCAGATCTCATCCAGATGGAAACAGTCTGCCAGATCCGGTGTAATCTGCAGCACCGGCTTTTGCAGAATGTTTCTGTACATCTGCAGTGCATCTGCCGCAGACTCTGCCCGGAAGAAAATCCACGCTGCCGTAACATACAGATCTGTCAGCAGTACGCCCGCCACATGACCTGCTCTTCCGGGAAGCGGCTTCACATTCTTGCGCTGCAGCATTCTCGTTACCATATACAGGATTCCATGCATCAGTCCCCAGATGATAAAGGTCCAGCCTGCACCATGCCAGAAACCGCTCAGAAGAAAAATCAGAAAAATATTTCTGTAGAGCCTGAAGGTTCCCTCCCTGCTGCCGCCAAGCGGAATGTAGACATACCTGGTAAAGAATCTGGTCAGCGTGATATGCCATCTTTTCCAGAAATCCATAATATTACGCGCCTGATAAGGCATATTGAAATTCAGCGGCAGCTCCAGACCCATCATCCGGCAGACACCCTGCGCCATATCACAGTATCCGCTGAAATCAAAATACAGCTGAAGCGCATAGCTGACTGCCACAATTACTGCATCCGGCTGCGTCAGTGTCGTCAGATTCGTATACCCGTAATCTGCTGCCTTTCCGAGCGTATCCGCAAGAAGTACCTTTTTGGCAAGTCCCATGGTAAACAGAAGCAGCGCGCGATAAAATGATTCACTCTTCAGCCGCATCGCCGGCATATGATCAAACTGGGTTTTCATCTCATCAAAACGCACAATCGGCCCCTGAAGTATCTTGGGGAAAAAGGTAATGTACACAGCATAATCAATCAGACTGCACTCTCTGATCTCTCCCTTCCATGCATCCGCAAGAAAGGAAATCTGCTGAAACGTATAAAAGCTGATCGCCAGCGGAAGAAGCACATTGCCGAAGCTGAAATCAGCGCCTGTAACCATACTCAGAATATCACCGAAAAAGCCTGCATACTTAAAATACAGAAGCAGGGCCAGATTCCCGATGATCCCTGCAGCAAAAAGAGCGCTGCGGAGGCTTTTCGCATTCCTGCGGTCAGCCTTCTGCATCAGAAAAAAGATCAGATATTCATAGCCGCAGCTTCCAAGGAACAAAGAAAGAAACTGCAGCCCGAAAGACGCATAAAACCAGAGCGACATCCCCGTCAGCCACAGTTTCATGAGTACTGCCGCTTTTGAAGGCTTTCGCTCCAGATATGCAATCATATAATATCCGGTCAGAAGAACCGGAAGGAACACAAATACAAACAGATAGGAATTAAACAGCATCTTTTTTACTTGCTTTCAGCTTTTTTTATTTCAGGGTCTTCATATACACGATAATTTCCAACCGTTGCCAGAAGTTTGAGACCGCACTTTTCAGGATCTTCTGTCATGCTGCGTCCGGTTGCCAGAATCACATAGCTGCATTTGGTTTCCCTGGTTGCCGCAATGAGTGCATTCGTATCAATTGTCTCCGGCTTCTCCATCACTTCATAGACTGCGTTGTAATAATCCCACTGGGATTCCACCATTTCCCGCCCGAACGGCATCATGATATTGGTATTATACTGTCTGACAAAATACACCAGTTCCGAAGGAAACGCTGCGCGGATCCTCGGTTCTCCCTTGGCCGGCGCGATCATATCACAGATCTCCACAACCGTCTGCGGAATATGATAGGGATTTTCCGCTTTGGTAATCAAAGTGCTTCTGTACACAAGGCTCCCTGTCAATACCACCACCGCAGTCATGATGACCAGTCCGATTCTCCTGTGACGTTCGAACAGTCTGCAGCCCGCATAGGCAATGATTACACCCATCGGCAACATCCACAGGAAACGGTAATAGGTCGCACCTTCATCCATTGCCGCCACAAAAACGATCCGCGTCACCGGAATAAAAAATGCGATCTGTATCAGCAGCGGAAGATATACCAGCACAATCCGCTTCCAAAGGTCCTTTTCGGTAAAGAAAAGATATATGAGTGCCGCAAGAAATACCACCGGCAAAAAGCCCTTTCCGCAGTACTGTTTGTAAATCACCCAGCTTTCCATGAATATGCCAAACATAATGCTCCCCGCACCTTTCAGATCAGGATCGACAGATAGATCAGAACATAGATCAGATTGGGAATACATGCACAGAACGCTCCCAGTACAACACTGAATCTGCGCGTTACCACCAGCATGACGATGGTATAGATTCCAATCAGAATTGTGCCCAGAATCACACCCATGGAGCTGCAGATTCCGGAAGTCATATTCACCAGTCCCATCAGAATCCACGGACTGATCCGTTCCATCTTCTGTGATGATTCCAGTTCTTTCCAGTTCTTTCCTTCAGACATGTCTCTGGAAATCCACAGAAACAGCCACAGAAGAAGCGGCATGACCAGATTTGCCACCAGTGATTTACCCTGCCAGGTCCTGGTCAGGAAAAAAGTCTCCGGTGTATAAATAGACGTATTTCCAAACATCTGTATCAGCGCCATGATGACCATGAATACCGGCAGCATTTCATGTTTTTTCCGGAACAGAATTCTGCCGATCTGAATATAAACCAGATAGGTCATGGGAATATACAGAAGAGGCAGCACCGTATGCGATACAATTGTCGCATGTATGCCGCCTGCTCTGGCAATAAAGGCAACCCACATGGTAATGACTGCAAGCGCATGTCTGATATCAAGTGACGTAGATGAGCCCGTATACGGCAGAATTGTATTCATGACATTGGCCTGTTGCGCCAGAAGCGACTCTGTGACGTAATATGCGTCATCCCCGTCAAAAGAGGCTCTGGTAAAAGCCATATACATCTGAAACAGCAAAATTGCTGCAAAAATCCCCCAGTAAAGCACAGATTCTCTGCTGTAGCGCTGTTTCCGGAGTGATACATCTCTCCTGGGATTGAGGTAGTCTTCCGCATCAAGCCTGCACTCTCCCGGAAAAATAAGTTCGAGTTTCTGCCTGATTGTACGTCCTGAGATTCTGCGTACCTCGGCTGCCGGGGTTTCCTGATAAATTCTCTCGCGGACAAAACGGATGTTACGGATCATCCCTGCAAATGCAAGTACCAGCTCCGCCACCCCGTATATCCTGCAGGTATAATGAAAGCTGCCATATTCAATATGGATCATACAGGGAATGGAAATCACCTCAAAGACAGCGAAAGAAAGAAGATAACCTGTAATAAACGTAATTGCAATCGTCTGTCTGTTCTGCGGCAGCATCCGCAGCGGGATCAGCCCGATCAGGAAAGGAATGATCACCAGCCAGATGATCAGCCTGAAAATGGTCAGTATCATCACATCTATCTCCACTTCTATCGATTGATTATCTGAGCATGGACTTGAGGTGCTCCTGCAGGATATGAATTCCTGTCAGGTTCTCTCCTCCGCGCGGAATGATAATGTCCGCATATTTCTTGGACGGCTCCACGAACTGTTCATGCATGGGCTTAACTGTTTCCGAATACTGTGTCAGAATGGATTCTATGCTTCTGGCACGTTCCGCCATATCTCTTCTGATTCTGCGCATGAGACGTTCGTCCGCATCAGTCTCCACGAATACCTTGATATCCATCAGGTCTCTGAGTCCGGGATTTTCCAGAATCAGAATGCCTTCCAGAATGATCACCTTCTTCGGAACCACATGCACGGTCTCATCCGAACGATTGTGAATCGTGTAGTCATATACCGGAATGTCCACTGCCTGACTCGCTTTCAGCTTCTTTACATCTGCAATCATTCTGTCCGTATCAAAAGAAGACGGATGGTCATAGTTCAGCCTGGAACGTTCATTATAACTGAGCTCATCATGTGCCTTATAATAGGAATCATGACTGATGACCACAATGTCATCTCCGAACGTCTCCTTGATCATGTTTACGATTGTTGTTTTTCCGGAAGCAGAACCTCCTGCGATTCCGACGATACATACTCTGTCCATAAAATCTCCTGTTTACTTTTGCTTTCTATCTTATCTGATAAACTTAAATCCGACAATCATTACAATGACGAATCTTGCGATATTGGTAATCAGAAGCCCCCACGCAATACCATTCAGCCCGAACAGCAGAATGGAAGGAATCACAATCACTGCAAAGACAATCAGATAACAGATGTTAATATATAACTGATACTTCTCTTTTGTAAAGTTCAGAACAACCACCATCAGCGATCCGGAAATAAAATAAAAGATCTGTCCCGCATTGGCAAGAAGAAAATATGGCTTTGCCGCTTCAAACACGTTGGCATACATGATTTTGACAAAATACCAGGAAATAAAAGTGCACGCCCCGGATGCCAGGATAGACACCGCCAGCATGGCCCCGCAGACTCCTGCAAATATTTTCTTCGTAAATTTCATTTTGTAATTGGTCAGATAGCTGATAATGATTCCGTTAAGCGGAGTCGTCAGCATTGCCACGATCTTGCCGATCAGAGTTGCCGTATAAAAGGTGGTAACCTCCTGGGCACCGATCAGCGTCCGGATCAGCAGCCTGTCTGAATTCAGAATCAGTGCGGACACCAGATTGGCAGAGGACAGAACCCATACGGCATGCATGTTTTCCTTAAAATCCTGTGATTTTTCAAAGTATGGTTTTCTGAAAATCGTCCCGCTGAAAAAAGTATAGAGAACCGCCAGAAACTCTCCCAGGAAAACGGTAAGTGACCAGCTCTTACTGATGGGATATAATGCGATTCCCAGGAGATTTCCTGCTGCAATCGCTGTATAGAAAATAAAATACTCCTTAAAGCGGATTGTCATCCGGTACTGTACATCCGAATAATACCGGAATACCGAAATAACCATCAGTACCAGCAGCTGAAGATAAAGTCCGATCTGAAATTCATGCAGTACAACAAGTGTTACCAGTGACACCGCCACTGAAATTCCTGCAATGATCCAGAGAAAAATATTGTAATCTCCGTTGGTCTGCGTACGCTGCGCCTTGGCTACCATCCTTCCGTAGCTCGCGCCGGAACCGAAGCTCGCGCCCATGACTGAAATGACCGAAATCAGATACAGTACGGTTCCGAATGCTTCGGCTCCCATATGGCTGTTCAGATACGGATAAATGACCAGCTGCAGTACTCCGTTATAAACCATCAGTGCCAGGACACTGTAGATAAAATCTCTGGACGCTGACTTTGCAATCTTCTGATTCATAAATAGTAATCCAATCCTGTTTTCTTTATGCCTTTAAAAATTCTGCAATCTCACTGTCCATGCAGGCCGGAATGTTTCCGCCTTCCTGCCATACCTTTGTCCATTCCACGATTTTCTCCATCGCGGTATCAATATGCCAGTGCGGCTGCCAGCCGAATGTACTCTTGATTTTTGCGCAGTCAAGTTTAAGGAAATTCGCCTCATGAGGGCCCTGATCACTGACATTTTTCCATGCTGCATGCTGTTTCATTCCTGCTCCGTTCCACTTCTCACAGAACAGATCCACCAGACGCCCTGTTGTCAGACAGTCACAGTCATCCGGTCCCACATTGTAATTTCCGGCAAGAGACGGGTCACTGTACTGCGCTGCTGCCAGCATCAGATAACAGTAAACAGGCTCAAGCACAAACTGAAACGGCCTTGTGGAATACGGATTTCTGACAATGATTTCTTTCCCCGCCTGCATCGCACGGACACAGTCCGGAATAATTCTGTCATTGGCAAAGTCACCGCCGCCGATCACATTTCCTGCGCGGGCTGTGGAAATCGCCACGCGGCGCGCAGCGTTATCCTGCGGATTAAAGAAAGAGTTGCGATAACAGCCGGTTACAAGTTCAGAGCAGGACTTGGAATTGGAATACGGGTCATATCCGTTCAATTCCTCATTCTCACGGTATCCCCAGTTCCATTCCCTGTTCAGATACACTTTATCTGTTGTGACATTGACAAAAGACTTTACGCTCGCGCACTGTCTGACACACTCCAGCACATGAACCGTTCCCATCACGTTGGTCTCATAGGTATATACCGGTTCCTTGTAGGAATCTCTGACAATCGGCTGCGCTGCCATGTGAATCACGATCTCCGGCTTCACCCGGTCAAAAACCTCCAGCATATGCTGCAGATCTCTGACATCTCCCATGACGGAATTCATATGCGGAGCAAGATCGCTTAAGCTGAACAGATTCGGCTGCGTCGGCGGCTCCGTGGAATAGCCGGTCACCTCTGCTCCTGCTCCGATCAGCATTCTGCACATCCAGCTGCCCTTAAATCCGTTATGACCTGTAACCAGAACTTTTTTGCCTTTGTAGAAATCCATGTTAAAATCAGTCATTCTGACCACCGCCTTTCCTGCTTTTAAGTATATCATTTCTGCTCACTTCTGATCTGTTTTGTCTTCATCGAAATTAATTCTTTTTTCTTCTACCACAATCGGCCTGTGAATCGTACGGGTATTGATATTCAGAATATATTCACCCATAAGTCCGATAAAGAACAGTTCAATGGCACCGATCAGGAAAACACCGATGATCATCGGTGCATAGCCTGCATGGAAGCTGTACCAGTGCGTCAGCTTCAGAATCAGATAGATGATGGCAATCACCACATCCACCAGTGATGCCACAAAACCGAAGATCGTGGCAACGCGAAGTCCTACCTTCGTATAGGAGGTGATGCTGAGCATTGCTGCATCATACAATGTATAGAAATTGTTATGTGTCTTGCCCGCACGGCGTTTGGGCTGTTCATATTCCACAAGTTTCAAATTAAAACCTGCCCCGTATTCTGCGACAATTCCTCTGACAAACGGAATCGGGTCATCCAGCTGGCGCAGCAGACGGATGAACGTCTGGTCATAAAGTCCGAATCCGGTGAAATGTTCAATCATATGCACGGAAGACATGTTTTTGATCAGCTTGTAATAAATTGAACGCAGGAAATAAATAAATCCGTTTTCCTTACTGGATGACTTTACTCCGCTGACAATTTTGTGTCCCTTCTCCCATTCATGCACAAATACCGGAATCATTTCCACCGGATCCTGGAAATCTGCGCAGACCGGGATCACACAGTCGCCGTCCATTTCGCACAGGCCATGGAACGGTGAATTGAACTGTCCGAAATTAGTCACATTGAAAATTGCCCTGATCTTCGGATTTCCCGCACAGAGTGCTTCAATCTTATCCCGTGTTCCATCCGTGGAAGCATTATCAATAAAAACGATTTCATAATTATACTGCGGCAGATCCTTTACCAGCACATTTTCAATTGCCGCACTGATCGCATCCACATTTTCCACCTCGTTAAAGCATGGAATCAGAATACTTATTTTTTTCATCATCAAAATATTAAACCTTTCTGTAAATAAGCCACATGACCTGCGGCGATTTTCTGTCACAGGTCATATGGCTCTGCTGCTTCAGGAAACGGAACTTCAGTCGATTTCGACCTCATCTTCCTCCGGTTGCTCTTCCTGCTTTTCCTCATGATATTCTTTTTCTGTATTGACGCTCCAGACGTTACTTCGATCGCGTGTCCCGCTGATGATATCCTTTACCGCTTCGAAAGATGTGCACATGGAGTGATCAATATTATTGTAGCGGTGCTGTCCGTTACGTCCCACACAGTACAGATTGTCGATACTGTTCAGATAATCCACCAGGCTGTCCATTTCCTCATAGGTATCGAAATATGCCGGATATGCCTTCTTTACCCGTTCCACATGATAATCCAGAACATCTGCACTGCTGTCGATCAGCTTCAATGTCACCATTTCACCGATTGCCATCTTCGCAAATTCATCATCGGTCATGCTCCACATGTGATCGCCTTCGTTACAGAAATATTCAAGTCCCATCCAGATGGTATGCTCCAGATCCTTAACCAGATACGGAGACCAGTTGTTATAAACCTGGAATCTGCCCATCTGTACGCTTCTGTCATGTACATATACCCAGTTATCCGGCACAATGTTACCGATGGTACGGATATCTGTCTTATTCTCCAGATTCAGGTGCGGAATCAGTACGCCGACCGTCATATAATCACGGTACGGAAGACCTGCTGCAATCCTTGCCGGATCTGCCGGAACATCGTTCATTCCTGCAACCAGATCCTTAATCGGCATGGAGCTGATCACAAGATCGCCTTCCATCGTCTGTTCCTGACCGTTCTGCTGATAGGTTACACCGGTAATGTGATTCTGTGCATTCTTATGAATGCCGGTAACCCTTGCGCCTGTCAGAATTGTGCCGCCAAGTTTCTTCACTTCCTCGGCCGTCACATCCCAGAGCTCTCCGGGACCAAGTTTCGGATAGGAAAATTCTTCAATCAGGGAAGTCTCCACCTTACGGTTATTCCCATGGAACTGCTTGCCGATGGCATTTTTCAGAACTGCCATGATCGATACACCCTTGACACGCTGTGCGCCCCAGGACGGGTCAATCTGACTGGGATGTCTTCCCCAGAGATTTTCGGTATAATGTTCAAAGAACATGGAATAGAGCTTTTTACCAAAACGGTTGATATAGAAATCCTCAAGAGAGTTTTCCTTTCTCTTGAACATGCACGCCTTGATATAGCTGAAACCGGCCACCATCGTGGTGCCAAGTCCCATATTCTTAAAGGTTTCCGGTTTTAAGGAAATCGGATAATCATAAAACTTGCGTTCAAAGAAAATACGGGAGACACGGTTTCTGCGAAGCATGACACGATCTGTCTGCTCCGGATCAGGACCGCCCTCATGCATTTTCATCGGTCTCTTCAATACAATATCATCATAAGTCGGTGCGCCCTGCTGCGGCAGCATCTTCTCCCACCATTCATTTACTTCCGGTACCTTGGAAAAGAAACGGTGACCGCCCATATCCATACGGTTGCCTTTATAGTCTACCGTTCTGGAAATACCGCCCATCTTGTCACTTTCTTCAAAAACGACAACTTCAGCGTCCTTATCTTTGGTCAGGAGTTCATAAGCCGCCGTCAGTCCTGCCGGTCCGGCTCCTATAATCAATGCCTTCTTCATCAGATCTTTCCTTCCTTAAGCTGCTCTCCGGTGGCGAAAATAATTTTTCGCATACTTTCTGTATCATAACACTTTGCGATATTTCTGTCCACGAAAAGCCAACCGGCCGGATTATGCCATCACAATCTCCAGCATCTGCCGGATTCTTATATCATAGGTGTGGTCCGCCGCCACCTTCCGGTGCGCATTCTCTGCAATCCTTCTCCGCTCATCTTCATGCGTCAGGTAATAGCCGATCCTGTCCAGCAGATCCTGATGGCTCTCGTAATAAACGAAATCCTCTCCCGGTGTAAAGAACTGCAGCAGATCCTCCTGATAGTTGGTCAGAAGGAATCCCCCGCATCCCATAATGTCCATTGCCCGAAGCGGAATCCCGCGCTGAATGCTGCGCAGCGTAATATTCAGGTTGATGTCGGAACATTTGAACACATACGGCATTGCATCATAATAATCAATCTGTCCCATGCACGTAACCCCGGGCGCCGTAAACTCTTTGTCTTTCGTATACAGCTTTACCGGATATTTTTCTCCGATCTGACGGATCAGCTGTGTGCGCTCCACCGAAGTGATCTTGCGGTTCAGCATATACTGTGCATACATATAGGCAGAAGATTCCACGCCATCCGCGTTCGGTATCATCGGATATGCCTGCAGCATACGTTCCAGCACGTTCTGTGACAGACAGTTTTCCACAAAATTCATCCCGTCAATCTGCATCTGCGCTGCCATCAGCCCCTGCAGATAGCCCTTTGTGTAATCATCCAGTCCGGGTTCCATGCGGTCATAGAAGTTATGTGCCTCCGTATACATGGCACCGACAAACGAAACCCCGGCCCCGTATCTGCGCTGTATTTCAGGCGTGATGCGTACTGCATCAAGGCGTCTGACAGACGCCGCCAGCGGAAGGTAATATACGGTTCTGATTCCTTTTGAAGCAAAATTTTCATACATCTGTGAGTCAAACAGGAAGATGTAATTGCACTTATTGATCAGTGTATAGGAATACAGCGCAATATGCGGACTGTCATACACCCAGGACACATATTTCACGCCTTCCCTGTTACATACTTTGGAAATCAGAGGATAATAGTTAAAAGAAAAAACAAAGTCAGGAACTTCTTTTTGAAGATCAGAAGAGAACCGGGATTCAAATTCCGGATCATCACGTTTCTCGGTATTCTGAAAAGGATATTTAATTACCTCCGGTGCACTGCCGTCTTCCGACAGATGCGAAAGCGCATCCAGGAAGTCGATGTTACCGTAACTGTTCCAGTTCATGAAGAAAATTTTCATATGTGCTCCGCTGTCCCGGGTTTATTGACCCTTTTATTGCAAAATATTGTACCTGGCAATGCAAAATGTTATATTTATCACAGATATATTTATATTCAACGTTCCTGCAGAGCCGCAAATAAATGCAGGTACAATAACACTCCTATTAAAAAAACGCAAAGGTAACCATATGAACATTGTTTTTATGAACGGCGGTCTTGGGAATCAGACTTTCCAGTATATTTATCTGCGTTATCTTGAACTCCAGACAGGACAGCCATGTATCATTGATGACAGTCCATTCTGGGGTTCTGATGTCCCCCACAATGGTTATGAACTGGAAAAAGTCTTCCACATCCATCATCAACGTATGAGTGAACTTTTTGATGCAGATGTGTGGAATTATATGGTATCTCAACGCAACAGTGTTGCGGGAATAGCGCAGGAATTATCAGACGGCGGAATGCCACTGTGCATGGTGTATGATACACCAAATTACAGATTTAACGGCACCGCATATTGGGCAGAAAACATCCCTGATCATGCACTGGATCATTTTCAAAACATTTACTACCACGGTTACTGGCTTGGAAACCGCTATTACATTGATTTTGAGAACATAATCCGTAAAGAACTGGTCTTTCCGCTTCTTGTTACAAATCAAAATGCAATGCAGTATCTGATTCAGGTCAAAAATTCCGTATGCCCTGTCTGCATTCATATTCGCCGAGGTGATATGGTCGCATGTGGCTGGTGCCCGGAGCCTGAATATTATGCTGATTCTATCGGTACATTTTCCGCCGCACACCCTCATGCTGATTTTTTTCTCTTCTCCGATGATCCGGACTGGTGCATTGCTCACCAGAAAGAACTGGGTCTGAATGCACTCCATGAACATGTGCACTATATTACCGGAAATACATCTGAAAATTCCTGGATGGATCTCTCTATCATGTCAAACTGTCACTACTTTATTGTCGGCAGAAGTTCTTTCAGTCTGCTTGCATGGATGTTATGCGATTTTCCGGAAAAAGAACTGATCACCAGCTGGCAGTTTTAATCTGCCGGTTTCCGATCAACCGCTGCCATATCCTCTCTATAATTTTCCAGAAAAATTTCTCTGTAATAATTATAATGAAACAGGTTCAGAATTTTGCCGTCATCATGAACGCACCAGGCATATTCCTGATCGGGAACTGCAATCTCATATCCATGTCTGTGGAATTCAAACGACTGCGAAATATCATAAAAGTCAAAGCCATCAAACAGGTCTTCACGCCAGGGAAGATCTTCACACGTTGCCATGAGAAAGCCGTCAATTGCTTCGGCTTTCATTACTTTTGTTTCCTCATCAAGCATTTTATGGATATATGGACGTTCATCACGCTCATATAAGGCACCATATGACTTTCCCTTCCACATGATCCCTGTTGCTGAAAGCCGCTGCGTTCCTACCATTCCCATCATTTTCGCTGACGGATATAACCGAAAAACCTTCAGCATATTGACAAGAAAATACCGGTTCAAAATAAAAACATCCTGATGCATATAAACTTTATATCTGGCATCTGTCTGTTTCATGCCGGCATTATAACCGGATGCCATAGAATGAGCACCACGAATAGGGATAATATCTACCGTAAAACCTTCCGGTATATCCAGACGTTGAATATATTTCACACATTCATCGTACAGAATGGCATAATTGGTACAGATGATAAAACTGATTTTTCTTTCATTGATCATGGCTGTCCGCCTTCTGCTGCAGAATCTGCCCCAGCTGTTCTTTCATTTCCAGCACATCCTCTGTCGGATTCTGAACAACACTCAGAAACATGTATGCCTGCATCAGACATCCCCGGTCAAGATACCATGATGCAATCTTCATCAGAATTTCCTGACGATGTCCCAATATAGAAATCATACTATAAATAACTGCCTGTACACTGAATGGAGAAATCTTCTGATCATCAATAAACTGATATGCCTCCTGCTGATCCGGGAGGTCAAGTTCGATACGGCGAAGCATCAATTTAAGTAACGTACTTTTATCTTTAAGTTCCTGATAATTCTCTATATTCCAAATAAAATCCGGAACATGACCCTCATATTCTCTTTGCACTGCACTGATTATATTCCGGATTTCAATCACATCCCCTGATATCATATGGTTTGCATACAATTCATCATGCATTTTAAGCGGAATAGTCTCAATACATTTTTTTTTCTCCGCATCGG
>CAYMBY010000064.1:0-5231 GCA_964388815.1 uncultured Butyrivibrio sp.
TAAGTACAGCAAACAGAGAGCAGTAATCAAAGAGTTCCTTCAGGACAGAAAAGACCATCCTACGGCAGATGTGGTTTACACAAATGTCAGGAAGGCCTATCCCAATATCAGTCTGGGAACAGTGTACCGTAATCTGATGCTGCTGTCGGACATGGGAGAGATTCAAAGACTTCGTGTAGGTGACGGATCTGATCATTTTGATCCCAACACAAGTGAACATAACCATTATGTATGCAGACAGTGCGGTGATGTTCTGGATCTGGAGATGGACGATATCAGCGGGATTGATCAGACCGCAGCAAAGAATTTTCGCGGGAAGATCGACGGACACAGGATCTATTTTTACGGCATCTGTGAGAAGTGCCTGCAGGCTGAGCAGCAGAATCAGCAGAATCAGTGAACAATATGCCGATCAAGGTTTCAAAAGAGCCGGACGGTAAATACAAAATAAAAAGGAGAATAAGACTATGAAGTGGGTATGTCAGGTATGTGGTTATGTATTTGAGGGAGACAAGGCACCGGAGAAGTGCCCGCAGTGCGGAGCACCGGCTGAGAAATTCACAGCACAGGCAGGAACGATGGAATGGGCTGCCGAGCATGTTGTAGGCGTTGCACAGGGTGCACCGGAAGATATTATGAATGATCTTCGTGCAAACTTTAACGGTGAGTGCTCTGAAGTAGGTATGTATCTTGCAATGAGCAGAGTAGCCATGAGAGAGGGATATCCGGAGATCGGCATGTATTATCGCCAGGCAGCTTTTGAAGAGGCTGATCATGCCAGCAGATTTGCAGAGCTTCTTGGAGAAGTTATCACAGATTCCACGAAGAAGAATCTGGAGATGAGAATTGAAGCTGAGAACGGTGCAACAGCAGGCAAGTTCGATCTTGCAAAGAGAGCAAAGGCACTGAACCTTGATGCAATTCATGATACAGTTCATGAGATGGCACGTGACGAGGCCCGCCACGGCAAGGCATTCCAGGGTCTGCATGACAGATATTTCGGCAAGTAATTTACAGATTCAAACTGAAAACAGATCAGAAAGGGACATACGGCGATATGCTGTATGTCCCTTTTTCAGCAAAAGGGATATAATCGTAACATCTGATTCAAAATCTGGGGGAAAAAGATGTCAAAGAAACTGATCCTGATGCCGGAAATGCTGGAATATCATTCAAAACTGATTGAAGCGGTTTTTATATCCTGCCATATCAACGGCAGATTTCTGGAAAATAAGGGAGATTTCAAGGCGGCTGCATTGCCGTATATGAATAATGAATTCTGCTATCCTCTGTACCTGATAACGGGGCAGCTCATCAGTGAGCTGCGCAGGATGAGAGCGGAAGGACAAAGGACAGAGGACGTTGTGTTCATAGAGCCGAGTGTCGGAGATGCCTGCAGATCCGGAAATTATCTGGCAGCCATTCGCAGCGGACTGATCCGGGCGGGATTTCCGGAAGTGACTGTTGCCCCGCTTAGCGTCTCGAACAGAGGGCGGCACAGTGCATTTAAGATCACATTGAAACTGGTGCGGGGAGTGATTGCCGCGTTCTGTTATGGAGACGCCCTGATGCAGTATTACCAGGCGGCACGTCTCTATGACAGCAGAAACGGCGGCAATCAGGTAGCACAGCTGTATCAGGAATGGCAGGACAGATTCTGTGATATTCTGGCCGGCGGCAGGGGCAGGAGCGGGAGAGAAATGAAAGAGAACCTGCGCCGTCTGCGCACTTCCATGCAGCCATATGCGGATGCTGTAAATGCCGCAGACAGACAGAAACAGTCTGTCAGAATCGGTATTGCGGGAGAAATCTACATTAAATTCTGCCGCCTCGGAAATCATGATCTGGAGAACTTTCTGACAGAGAATGATCTTTCGTATATGGGATGCGGACTGATGAATTATGTTCTGTACCGGATTGATGCGGAGATCACAAAGGCGGAAATTGCCTGTACACCTGTACCGGTTCTGAAGGTGATGCACCTTTTTGAACAGTATGTGCTGCGGACACAGCATATCATGGCACGGGAACTCGGTACCGATCCGTATGAAACCGTCAGAAGCAGAGCGCAGGTGCTGATCTCTCCGGGGCTTGTGACGGGAGACGGCTGGCTGATCAGCGCAGAAATCATGGAACTGATTGAAAGAGGCTGCACGAATATTCTGGTGGTACATCCGTTTGGCTGCATGGTCAGTCATGTCTGCGAGCGCGGTGTCATGAAGAAGCTTCATGATGCCTATCCCGGCGTATCCATTCAGACAATAGAATATGACTATGACAGTTCTGAAGCACTTCTTCAAAGCCGCATCATGCTTGCGGCTTCAAGTATTTTCTGAAAAAATTTCCCATGTATTGACACGAGGGGCATAATGCGATATATTTACTACGACAGACGTAGTACGACAGACATAGCACGACAGTCGTATGAACGCGCACAGAAAAAAAGCAGTAAATGGAGGCACAATATGATCAGTATCAGCAGTGATGTCATTCGCGGCTACAACGATACGATGATACTGTATCTTCTGCTGAAGGAGCCGTCTTACGGATATGAGATCTCCAGACAGATCCGGCTTATGTCCCGGGATAAATACATTATCAAGGAAACGACACTGTATTCTGCTTTTGCCAGAATGGAAAAAAACGGCTTTGTCCGTTCCTATTCTGAAAATGCAGAAAACGGAAAGCGCAGAACCTATTACTGTATTACGGACGAAGGCAGACAGTATTACCGTGACAAATGTGAGGAATGGACGCTGACGAAGGAAGTCATCGAACATTTCATTGATGGAAAAAGAGGAGAATAATGGAGACAATCAGAAATTATCTGGAAAATATGTTTGCCGGACTTCCGGACACCCCTGAAGTACGCAAGGCCAAAGATGAACTCGGGCAGATGATGGAGGACAAATATACAGAGCTGATTGCTGAAGGCAAGGCTGAAAATGAAGCAGTCGGCATTGTCATTTCTGAATTCGGCAATCTCGATGAACTGGCAGAAACCCTGGGACTTACTCACGTGATGGGAGAAGAGCGGGAAGAAACCGGACGCAACATTACAAGAGAGGATGTGCAGGAGTATCTGAAATGCTGTGCGGAATCCGGATTTCTGACAGGGCTTGGTGTATTCCTGTGCATTACCTGTGCAGTTGGCTGCATGCTGGCGTCTGTTTCACCGTTTCCGGGGATCGGCGAGAATGCGGCAATGGCGATCGGAGTTACCATGCTGTTCGTATTTCTGGCGGTGGCAGTCGGGCTGTTTATCTTCAGCAGTGTCAAAATGAACGAATGGTCTTTTCTGAAAGAAGAACGTTGCAGTATAGATTATGCAACCTCTGAATACGTCCGGAATGAGCAGAATAATTTTCGGACGGGTAGTGCGCTCATGATGACAATCGGTGTGATTCTGATCATTATCAGTGTGGTTCCGGTCAGCGTACTGGGAATCATGGCAGTGGATGATGAAGGGTTTGTCATGATTGCCGCGGCAGCGCTGATGCTGATCTTTATCGGAATCGGTGTGATGCTGATCATCATTGCATCTACAAAGAGTGAAAGCTATAAAAGACTTATGGGACTGAACCGCCAGGGAACGGTTGCGGGAAGTCGTGACCATTCAAGGATTCATTATGAGAGTAAAGCAGTGGAAACGATTATGGAAGTTTATCAGCCGACAGTTACCTGTCTGTACCTGATCTGGAGCTTTATAACGTTTGACTGGTATATTACCTGGATTATTTTTCCGGTTGCAGCAATTGTCCGGAAAGTGATTGAGGTGAACTTCGGAAAGGAGAACAGGGGCTGATGAACAGAAAAATATACAGAGAAATTCTGACAACGGTAACTGTCATCTGCGTGATCTGCGGAGCAGCATATCATATCGGCGGTGCCTTTTTCGGACATGTTACAGACCGGTGGAACTGGTCGGGTCTTACCGGATGGAATGATGAAATACAGGAAGAGGGCAGTAATACAAGACCATCGGCAAAAGAAGCACTGGATCCGTTTACTTCGATCAGCGCAGATGTCAGTGTCATGGATCTGACCATCAGCAGAGGAGACGGCTACGCCATCAGTTACAGTGCATCTGAGAAACTTGTGCCGCAGTACAGCGTACAGAACGGGGTACTGACAGTTACGCAGAAATCCGGTGAATTTTCCATTTTCGGCATACATTCCAGTCATTGCAAAGTAACGCTTACTGTTCCCCGGGATGCACAGCTGGACCGTGTGGAAACAGATTCCAATGTGGGAGATACGACATTGTCAGAACTGAATCTGCGCAGCAGCAGCCTGCAGTCTGATACCGGAGATATCAGTGTGAAGGATTCAGCGCTTGGACAGACGGACATTTCCACGCATACCGGAGACATCAGCCTGAAAGACTGTACTTTTTCCAAAGCGGATGTATCTTCAGATGTCGGCGATATGGACATCAGGACAGACATGGATCTTGGCAGCTGGGAACTTGATCTGTCAACCGGTGTCGGTACAGTAGAAGTCAACGGAGACGAACGCGGTAAAGAATATACACAGAGCGGAACGGCAGGAACACTGCAGATGAAAGGTTCTGTAGGTGATGTGACCGTAGCATATTAAAAAGATAACCTGAATGTGGAAGATTATAAATCTTTCATATTCAGGTCATTTGTTTTTTAGGATGTTTTCACAATTCCGCTCGGAAAGGAGTTCCTTCATATGCTATAATTAGATGCAACTGAAGTGTCATAACGTCAGCCTTGTGGAGGTGCATTTTGCGATTACGTACCAAACTGATCATAACAGGTGTTACAATTGTAATTCTGCCGCTGGCACTGACAGCAGCAGCGTTTGTCGGAATCGGAACATTGATGACACATGATAAACAGAATGCAATCGGCCGCGGAATTGTAACAGATAATAATCAGGAATATCAGCAGACCACAGATGATATTTTTGATGAAGTGGAGAAGGACAAGACTGCAGATCCGTATGTTCTTGAAGATTCTGACTATCTTGACAGCCTGAATCAGGAACTGGAGGATCAGTCGGCCTTTATTCTGGTTCGAAAAAATGATGACATCTACTATAATGGAAGCGGAGAGGACGTTACAAAGCTTTTTGAAAATCTTCCGGCATATGGTTATTCGGATGATCCGCAATCAGGTGTCTTTTATAATGACGGGCGTAAACTGATCAAGCAGATGGATTTTACGTTTCAGGATGGATCGAAGGGCAGCTTTTTCATTGTA
>CAYMBY010000065.1:0-1817 GCA_964388815.1 uncultured Butyrivibrio sp.
GTCAGTCCCCGACGCCTTTTATAAAGGCTAAGATCTCATCGTAAGAACGGTCACTCTTGATAACTGCCTCCATCAATTCTTCCTTCCGCATCTCGTTGCGGAGTTTAATCAGATGGGCCAGTTCTTCTTTCTCTGCTTCATATTTCATCTTGGCTTTTTCCAGAGCTGCCTTCTGCTGTTCGATCTTTGCATCCATTACTTCTGTTGATACTTTTCGTTTTCCTCGTGCCATTTCGCGCCTCCTATATCCTGACCTTTAGAACTTTCGGATTCAGCTGATCACTGATCTCTTTTGACTTTCTTTTTACATAGTTCGCATCGATCCCGAACGCTTTCAGGATCGTCTTCTGTGTAGCGGTAACGGCATGATCCAACCGGTATACACCGTCTGCCTGCCGGACCATTTCTATTTTTTCCAGTTCCCGAATAGATGCCGGTACGTTCATGTAGTTCGGTCTTTCCGGCATTTCCTCCTCGGCATCCTTCAGCTTTGCGTACATCCGGTTCCTTATGATCAGGGCAACAAAGGCGATCAGCATTTTCCCTTCCAGTGATTCACCGGTATAAACTCTCAGGCTCCGGTTCCCCAGGAAACTCTTGTCCGCTTTGAACAGCTTTTCTGAAGCATCCCTGCTTTTGTACAGATCCAGTGCCTCTTTTGCCGTCATTTCTGCGGATGTGATAATGCAGAAGTATCCGCACATTTTCAATTCTTCCTCTATGACGGAAGCTTTCTCGATACCGCAGACAAAGCACTGATCTTCTTTTCCTTCATGATAGTATTCCAGGCTGAAGTATTTTTCATAAGTCTTATCTATGACAACTTCCTGCCCTTCCTGCTTTTTCAGATATGCTGCGATACGGTCGATCTTCGATTCCAAGTCCTCGCGTTCAGCCGCAGCCTTACTGTAGCTATAATAAATGTGGAGATATCGGTCTCTTTCATCAGAATAGAAGACTTTTGTTTTCACGGTCGTGCCATTTACCTGGTAACGGCGGATCGTATACTGTCTTTTCTCTTCAAAACTCCCCTGGACTTCCCGGATCTTGTCATTTACGAAGGACTTCATCCCCTTGACCATGATCACGAAATCATAGCCCAGGCGGTCCATGTAGCGTATGTTCTCTCTGGAAAAGTAGCCGCGGTCCAGGATGAATCCCGCATTCTTATAACCGTAAGCTGCAGCCTTGTCCAACATCAGCTGCAGCTGAGATATATCAACAATACTGCCGGGATATGTCTCATAAAAAAGCGGTTCCCGGTTGTTACAGTCATACGCGATAGAATAGTTGAAGATCGGCAGTCCTTTATCTTCCTTAGCGTGGCCGAACTCAACGATCTCGATATCACCAGCCTGGCAGTTTTTATTGGTAGAGTCATAAGAAATGTAAATCTTATCCTGTTTCTTTTTGATGCTGTTCCATTCGTTCTGGAACGATACACTGTCTTCTACAGAGATCTGGCTGATAAAAGTTGAAACCGTGGAATCGCTGTAGATCTTATACTCCGGCGCAAACAGCGGATGGTTGTAAGCGTAGTCGGGATAGTACTGGCCGGCATTGTTTTCCGTCGTCAGATAGTACACCGCCAGATCCAAGAACAGGCCGGTACCACGCGCATCACCATACAGCCCGTCTATGATCTTATCAACCAGGCTTTCCATCATCAGCTTTTCAATCACCAACCAGGTCCCGATCCGAAGACAGCTGCTGCGCGTGTCCCGCCCCTGGTCATCAGGAAGTTCTGCATCCGGGAAATAAGTCAAAAAGTTTGGGTTCGGATACATCATTCCCGGATCATCCCCGCACTTCTTCCC
>CAYMBY010000066.1:0-15540 GCA_964388815.1 uncultured Butyrivibrio sp.
GGGAAAATACTTTTTTACTTATGAAGGCGGACAGGGACCGGAGGCTTTCTTTGATGGAATGAATTCATTCCTTGGAAGTATGGGAATTTATTCCTTTGTAAGTAATCTGGTGGTTGGTGCAATATACTGGTTTCTGACCAGATTCATGATCCGCAACCGCCTGGATATCCAGTAATACTGCGGATCCGTAAACTTAAGAAAAATTAAGAAATAATATATGGAATAGTGTCAGCTTATGTTCTATAGTACAAATATGCGTGTTCGGGTGTAACGGGCACGCATATTGTATGAGCAGGAAGAGTAAATGACAGCAGAAAAAGATAGGATGAGACAGCATGAGTGAACTTGTCGAAGTACGTGATGTCAGTAAAATATATAACCCTGGTGAGAATGAGGTCAGGGCACTTGATCATGTCAGTCTGTCCATAGGCGAAAATGAATTTGTCGCCATTATCGGACAGTCCGGATCCGGAAAGTCCACCCTGATGAACATGCTGGGATGTCTTGATACACCGTCAAGCGGAACCTATATGCTTCACGGTCAGGATGTTTCCAATATGACAGATGACGAACAGTCCGATGTCAGAAATAAGGAGATCGGTTTTATTTTTCAGGGCTTTAACCTGATTGCAGGACTTACAGCGCTGGAAAATGTAGAGCTTCCGCTGATTTACAGAGGAATCGGACATAAGGAGCGCATGGAACTGTCACAGTCAGCACTTGAGAAAGTAGGACTTGGACAGCGAATGACACATAAACCTTCCGAAATGTCAGGAGGACAGCAGCAGAGAGTTGCGATTGCAAGGGCAATTGCACAGGCACCGCCGATCATTCTTGCCGATGAACCGACGGGTAACCTTGACTCGGCTTCCAGCAGAGAAATCATGGGAATTCTGAAAGAACTGCATCATGAAGGAAGAACGGTCATTCTGATTACACATGATAATACGATTGCTTCGCAGGCGCCGAGAATCGTGAAAATCATGGATGGACATATTGTATCGGACACGGAAAATCCGGAGGCAGATGCCTGATCAGCGGATTTCTACAGGGAGAGGAATGGAAAAGATGGCAGAAGAGATGAAAACAGATCAGGTGAAGGAAAAGAAGAAACTTACACCGGAGCAGAAAAAGAAAAGAAACAGGAAAGTACGTCTGATTGTGATCCTGGTTCTCATTGCTGCACTTGTCGTATACTTCATTGCGAGCAGTGTAATGGCAAAAAGTGCACCGGTTTCTGTGGAGACAGCTTCCGTAACCAAAGGAAAAATCGAGCAGACGGTAAAAACAAGCGGAACGGTGGAAACGGAAAATAAGAAAACATATTTTGCGGGCACAGCTGCGCCGATTGAGAAAATGGATATCAAAGTCGGAGATTCCGTGACCAAGGGCGACACACTTCTGACTTATGATACAGCTAAACTGGAACTTTCCAAAAAGCAGGCGGAACTTTCCTCCCAGCAGGCCAATGGCAATTACAGCGATTCCATGCAGAAGGGAAGTGACAGTGAGAAAAAGCTGGCACAGGCCAATGCGGATCTTCCGACGCTGCAGGCACAGATTGATTCACTCAATGCGCAGATTGACGCCATACAGCCGCAGGTAGATGCCATTCAGAACAAAATTGATGAGAAAAAGCGCCGGATGGCAAAGACAGGATCTGATCTTCAGAAAACACTTCTGGATCTGGATCAGGATGGTAAGGAAGACGGAACAAGTGATTCTGATTACAACAGCTCGGAATCTGACGGAACAGAGAAACATCTGGAAATCCAGCAGGCAATCAAGGACAATGATTATGCGCAGAGCAATGATCAGGAAATTGCAGACTGGAACAGCCAGATCACAAAGCTGAACGAACAGAAAACAGATCTTACCGATCAGCTGACCGATGTCAAGGAGAAAAAGTCCAAGGCGGAATCAGACCAGAGCAGCGGAGAATCGGGGAAACTGACGTCCGGCTCCAAGAGCGCGCTCGCAGCAACAAAGGAAACAGCAAACCTGAATTCTGATGATACCATTTCTACCGTGAAGGAAGCTTCTGACGGAATCAAGGCAGAGTTCAACGGAATCGTGACGGATGTCAAGGCAGTAGAGGGTGCGACCACAACTGCCGGAATGGAACTTTTTACCATTGATGATGCAGATCATGTCAAGGTAACCATCAGTGTGACCAAATATGACCTGGCCAAGATCAAAACAGGACAGAAGGTTGATATCACGGTTGCCGGACATTCCTATGAAGGAAAAGTGGGAGAAATCAGCAAGGTTGCGACCAAGAATACCAATGGCGCATCTGTAGTCAATGCCGCAATCAGCATTGATAATCCGGACAGCAATATTATTCTGGGAACAGAGGCGGATGTGGTCATTCATACGGCAAGCGCCGACGGAACACTGATTGTGCCCATTGAAGCGGTTAATACAGATCGCAAGGGCTCTTTTGTATATGTGATTGAAAATGGCATAATTGTCAGAAAAGATGTAAAGACAGGAATTACTTCTGATACGGAAGAAGAAATCACAGAAGGACTTTCGGAAGGTGACCAGGTACTGACAGATGTGACCAGTGATATCACGGAAGGAATGAAGGCAACAGCAATGGCTTCTGACAGTGCATCCGCGGGAAACTCCGTATCTGATACGGCATCAACAGCAGTGTCAGAATAATCTGCCTGCCGGAATCTGAAAGGAAGAAATTTATGTCTCAGATCTGGGAATACATAAAAATTGCCGTAATGAATATCCGCAATAACAAGGGCCGGTCGGTTCTTACCATGCTCGGAATCATTATCGGTATTGCATCTGTCATCATGGTAATTTCCATCGGAACCGGTGTCCGCAGTGAGATCAACAGCGAGCTTGACAGCTTTGGCGGCGGCATGGTGGATGTATATGCGGACAGTTCCAAGAAAGACAATACGGTGACGTTTGATCAGAGTGATTTTGATTATCTGCAGGAGAAGGTAAAGCATATCAAGGGAATTACGCCGCTTCTGTCCGCTTCCGGTTCCGCAGAGGGCGCCAAGGGAGACTTTGATGCCAGCGTGACGGCCGGAAACAGTGCACTGCAGTATTACAGTTCAGATCCGATCGTACGTGGAAAATATTTTACAGAAGAAGACCAGCAGGCAGGATCCTATGTCTGCGTATTAAATGAAAGCAGTGCGATTGCTCTTTTCGGAACTACGGATGTGGTGGGAATGTCCTTTAACCTGACCCTCTGGAATATGTCGCATGATGTAACCATTGTCGGGGTGCGCCAGAACAATGCGTCCAAGCTGATCAATATGATGAGCGGCAGTAATACCACGCTTTCGGTTGAAATGCCCATTTCTGCCCTGATGAGCGGATACGGATACGGGAATGAAGACTATACGGAATTTATGGTTTTCGCCGACGAATCACAGAACGCAAGCTATGTGGCGAAGAAAACCGTATCCCTTATGGAAGCCAGAAAAGACGTCAGAAGTGAAAATAAGATCCAGGTTCAGAGTTTTACGGATTATACCAAACAGTTTGACAGTATCCTCGGTTATATTACGATATTTGTTTCCTTTGTTGCAGCTATTTCTCTTCTGGTCGGCGGTATTGGCGTTATGAACATCATGCTTGTGTCGGTAACGGAGCGAACCAGAGAAATCGGTATCCGTAAATCGCTTGGTGCCAGAACCGGTTCCATTCTGCTGCAGTTTCTTGCAGAAGCGGCCATTATTACGCTCCTTGGCGGTATTATCGGAATTGCCATCGGCGTGGCAGGGGCATTTGCAGTATGCGCGGCGATCGGCTTCAGTGCAAAAGTAGAGGCTTCGACCGTCATCGCGGCAACGGTGTTCTCTTCCGCTGTCGGAATCTTCTTTGGAATATATCCTGCGAAGAAGGCAGCACGCCTCAGTCCGATTGAAGCACTCAGACACGAATGAGCCATGTATGGAAAAAGAGATATCTTTATGTTATGATTCTATGCGAAAAAGATAGATCACAGGGGGAAAACTGGTAACAGATGGAGCTATATTCAGCAGCATTTATTCTGCTGGTGCTGACGGCACTGGTATTATATTATACGGTATTCAGGAACAGACAGTGGATCTGCCTGCTTGCAGCGGGCATCCTTTTCTACTGTATGTCAGGTCTGTCCCATGGTATTTATATTCTGATTACCGCATTCAGTATCTGGATCGGATCCCGGATACTTGAACAGATGGAACAGAAGTATCAGAAGATCCGGAAAGAACGTGAATTATCCAGAGAAGAAAAAAAGGCCATGAAGGCGGCGCATATGCGCCGCAAGAGAATGGTCCTTTTTGCCGTATTACTGATTAATTTCGGAATACTGGCATGGCTGAAATACTGGAAGGCAATTTTTCCGGGTACGGCGCACGGGCTCCTTCTGCCGCTCGGAATTTCTTTCTATACATTCCTGTCAGCCGGTTATCTGATTGATGTATATAACGGAAAGTATCCGGCAGAACATAATTTCCTTCATTTTCTTCTGTTTGTATCCTATTTTCCGCAGCTTCTGCAGGGACCGATCAACCGCTATGACCAGATGAACGGTCAGCTGACAGGGCGCCATACGTGGAACCCTGAAAATGCGAAGCGGGCAATTTTGCTGATCCTGTTCGGGCTGATGAAGAAATTTGCAATTGCAGATATGCTTTCCGGAAGTATTTCAGATATTTTTGACGGCTCTGTGGAGCGTCTTCCGGGATCGCTGATTGTCTTTGGTATATTACTGTATTCGATACAGCAGTATGCGGATTTTTCCGGCGGAATCGATATCGTCATGGGCGTGTCACAGCTGTTCGGCATTCAGATGATGCCGAACTTCAGACAGCCGTATTTCTCGGTTTCCCTGGGAGATTTCTGGCGCAGGTGGCACATCTCGCTTGGCGCATGGATGAGGGATTATGTGTTTTATCCGTTTGCCCTGACAAAACCCATGCAGAAATTCGGAAAGTGGTGCAGCAGGAAAATGGGGAAACATTTCGGCCGGGTTCTTCCTGCCGGAATTGCCAATATTGTGGTTTTCCTTCTGGTAGGAGTCTGGCATGGCGCGCAGATGCATTATGTGGTATGGGGGCTGTATAACGGAATCGTCATAGCACTCAGTGATATTCTGCAACCGGCATTTGCCGCGTTGTCCGGAAAGCTTCATCTGCCGGTCGGTTCAAAGGGATTTTATGTGTTCCGGGTCATCCGGACGTTTATTATTGTCAATATCGGCTGGTATTTCGACCGGATTTATGATTTCGGAAAGTGCCTGACCTGCCTTGCGCATACGGTGATTTCCTTTAATGCAGGAGAGTTTGCGGCTGCAATGAGACAGGAGGTACTCAATCCTGATCTGGTTCAGCCGGTATACATAATGGGCGGGTATGCGCTTGCTTTTGCAGCGCTGATGATCGTAATTGCGGATAGTATCCTGAAAGAACAGAAAAAGGATGTATACGCCATTCTGCAGCGCAGAACTGTCATATTTAAGTGGGCGCTCTGCTATGCCATGATATTTCTGATGCTTGGATCCTTTATTTTCACCAGAAGTGCAGGAGGATTCATGTATGCGAATTTCTAAAACAAAAACGGTCTGCAGAATTGCATTATTTCTTGCATTTTTCTTCCTGATCAATGCAGCACTCGGATTTTTCCTGGAACCGTTTCAGGGATCAAGTGCAGAAATGTGGGACCATTACCGGGAAAAGAAACATCTGGATATGGTCTATGTCGGTTCATCACAATGCATCAGCGGTCTAAAACCGGATACCATTGATGCAGTGCTGGGAACGGAATCCTATAACATGGGAACCAATATGCAGTCTTTCCATAATTCCGGGCTTGCAATCCGCTCTGCAGTCAGAGAAAAAGGTGTGAAACGCATCGTTTTCGTTATTGATTACGAAATGCTGGATTGTAAAAGAAACAAGAATTTCCGTGCGGAAGCCAGCTTTCAGCATGCAAGGGGAACAGGACTTTCTCCTGCGGGCAGAATCAGAAATGACCTGTCCTTCATTACCGATCCGGAATATTTCGGGAGAGCTTCTTCCGTAAATTATCTGCTGCCCTGGATTTATGACCGTGACATGGATATCAGAATGAATGTCAGGGAAAAGATGGCAGGCAGGGTATTGAATGAGGATACACACAGAGATGAAAACGGTTTTCTGCCTTCAGATGAAGTGCTCAGTTCCGGAATCAATTACATTACCCTCGCAACAGCGCCTGCATGGCAGAAGGAAGCAACGACGCTGATTGAACTGAAACTGACACGGGACAACCGCCGGGAGCTTCTGAGTATCATCAGATTCTGTAAGAGAAATAAAATAGAGCTGTATGGCATTACGGTGCCTTATCCGAATTTCCTGACCATATATTCGGAAAAAAGCTATGCTGCGGCATACCGGGAGCTGAAAACTCTTTTTAATGACAACGGATTTACATATTACGATTTCAATCTGGCCAGTGCATCGCTTTATCAGAGTGATGTTTCCGATTATGCGGATAACGGCCATATGAATACAAAAGGTGCAACTGCATTTTCTTCCATGTATGCAGCTTTTTTACAGTCGAAGACAGATCATGACAGGCAGTTTGAGAACTTTGACTGATGAACGGAGGAATTAGAATGAATCACAATATACTGGAACTGCTGGAGCATTCAGCAGCAGAATATCCGGATCGCCCGGCATTTGGTGACCCGACAGGAGACATTACCTTTTCTGAGCTGGAACACAGCGCCAGAATGATCGGCACGTTTCTGACAGATCATGTCAGCCCGTGCCAGCCGGTCGCTTTTTACCTGGAAAAGAGCAATCTGGCAATGTGCGGAATGATGGGAGCCGTTTATGCACGCGGGTTTTACTGCGTTCTGGATACCAGACAGCCGGATGCACGTACTTCCAAAGTACTGGAAGTGCTGCATCCGGCCGTTATTCTGACGGATGCGGCCAATCGTGACAAGGCAGAGACATTTGCAGATGCGGCAGCAGTATACTGCATTGAATCTCTTCTGGAAAACGGCAGTGTGGATGACAGAAAGCTGGAAGCAGTCCGCAGAACGGCTGTGGATACGGATCCGCTGTATGTCAACTTCACCAGCGGCAGTACGGGAATCCCCAAGGGCGTGACGGTATGTCACCGTTCTGTAATTGAATTCATTGAATATTTTACTTCCATTTTTCAGATTACCGGGCAGGATATTCTCGGCAATCAGGCACCGTTTGATTTTGACGTTTCCGTGAAGGATATCTACAGCGGACTGATGACAGGCGCGAAGGTACAGATTATTCCCAGAGAATATTTCAGTGCGCCGGCGCAACTGATGGATTATCTCGCAGATCATCAGGTAACCGTTCTGGTATGGGCAGTCAGTGCCATGTGCTTTGTCTCCATCATGAACGGACTTTCCTATCGCGTACCGCAGCAGGTGCGTATGATCATGTTCAGCGGAGAAGTCATGCCGGTCAAGCATCTGAGAGTATGGCAGAAATATCTTCCGGATGCGGTTTATGTCAACCTGTACGGCCCGACAGAAATTACCTGCAACTGTACCTATCATATCCTGGATCATGCCTTTGCCGATACGGAAGTGATCCCTGCAGGAAAGGCATTTCCGAATGAAAAGGTATTTCTTCTCGATGAGCAGGATCACGAAGTGACAGAGGCAGGTGTGGACGGAGAAATCTGTGTCTGCGGAACCTGTCTTGCGCTTGGCTATTATCATGATCCGGAGCGGACAGCACAGGCATTCATGCAGAACCCGCTCAATCCTTTCTATCAGGAGATGATGTACCGGACGGGCGATATCGGCAGATATGACGCAGACGGTAACCTGATCTATGTATCCAGAAAGGATTTTCAGATCAAACACCTCGGACACAGAATCGAGCTCGGGGAAATTGAAAATGTGGCAATGTCCAGGGACGGTGTGACCCGTGCCTGCTGTATTTATGATACAGTGAAAAAAAGAATTATTCTGTTCTGTACGGGAACAAGGGAAGGCGCGGACCTGATGAAGGAACTTCGTACGGTACTGCCTCCGTTTATGATTCCGGGCAGCATTCATCCGCTGGAAGAAATGCCGCTGAACAAGAACGGCAAAATTGACAGAAAACAGCTGGCAGAAATATATCAGAGCGGTCAGAAACCGCATCACGGGGTATGAAACAATGACAGATGAAATATTGGAACAGATTGCGAAGTCCTGCGGTACTCCTGCATACGTATTTGACGTTCCGGCTTTACAGGAACGGGTCCGCAGCGCAAAAGAAATTGTGGGACCGAAGGTACACCTGTGCTTTTCCATAAAGGCCAATCCGTTCCTGATCCCGGCCATGCTGGAATCAGAAGCAGAACATCTGGAAGTCTGTTCGCCGGGAGAACTTGAAATCTGCAGGCAGCTGAACGTTCCCGGGGACAAAATTGTTTATTCCGGTGTAAATAAAACGGCAGCGGATATCGCAGATGCTGTCCGGGATCAGGCGGGTATCTATACGGCAGAATCACTTCTGCATGTGGAACTTCTGCAGGCGGAGGCACACAAATCAGGAAGAACGCTTCCCGTTCTGCTGCGTCTCAATGCCGGCAGTCAGTTCGGCATGTCCGCAGAAGACCTTCGGTCTGTGATTTCACACAGAAGTGAGTATCCGGATCTTTCGTTTGAGGGAATTCACTATTTTGCAGGTACACAGCGTAAAAAAATTCAGAAGCAGGAACAGGAACTGCGGATGCTGAAGGAGTTCTTTACGTCAGTGCAGGAAGAATACGGTTTTAAGCTGAAACGGCTGGAATATGGACCCGGACTTCCCGTACCGTATTTTGAGGGCGATGATTTCTCGGATACGCTGGCACCTTTGAAGGAACTTGCCGGTGCACTGCAGGAAGCAGCAGACTGGGCACAGCTTACGGTGGAAATGGGGAGATTTTTCACCTCGGAATGTGGATATTATCTGACCAGGGTAATGGACCAGAAGCAGAATAAGGGAACCTTTTATACGATTCTGGACGGCGGAATGAATCATGTCACCTATCTGGGACAGATCATGGGTATGAAAAATCCGGTAATCCGGCATCTGAAAACCGCTGCAGACGGTCACAGAACCGGCACACAGCAGGACTGGGCACTGTGCGGAAGTCTTTGCACAACCGCAGATGTGCTGACCAGGCAGACGGCCTTTACAGATCTTGTAAAAGGAGATATTCTTGCATTTTGCAATATCGGAGCTTATTCTGTAACTGAAGGAATTTATCTGTTCCTGAGCAGAACCATGCCTGTGATCGTACTTTATCACGGACAGCAGAGCGGCAGAGCTGATTTTCAGGTTGCAAGAGCCGCCATGGAGACAAGCAGACTGAATCTGATTCAGCAGTAATCATTAAACATAGAAAGAGGTATAATAAGAACATGGAAAGACTGATTGAATTATTAGAGGAAATTAAGGAAGACGTGGATTTTAAGAATACAAAGGATCTGATTGACGGAGGAATTCTGGATTCCTTTGATATCCTTCAGATTATCAGTTCCCTGAACGATGAATATGATATTTCCATTCCGGCATCAGAAATCGTGCCGAAGAACTTCAACAGTGCGGAAGCGCTCTGGGCGATGGTACAGAGACTTCAGGAAGAGGGCTGATGGAATCCACCAGAATTGAGACAGGCAGCAGGGAAGAAACATATGCACTTGGAAAAAGAATAGGGGAACAGGCGAAACCCGGCATGGTGTATACACTTGTCGGGGATCTTGGCGTGGGTAAAACAGTGCTGACGCAGGGTGTTGCAGCAGGACTGGGGATTACCGGAATTGTCAACAGCCCGACCTTTACGATTCTTCAGGTGTATGATGAAGGAAGAATCCCTTTTTATCATTTCGATGTTTACCGGATCGGTGACGTCAGTGAAATGGATGAAATCGGCTATGAGGATTATTTCTACGGAAACGGAATCTGCTTTATCGAATGGGCCAATCTTATTGAAGAGATTCTTCCGGAGCACTATACGGAGATCCGGATTGAAAAAAATCTTGAAAAGGGAATGGACTACCGTCTGATCACAATGACCGGATTCTGAAAAAGAAAGGCTGACTGGTTTTCATGAAAATACTCGCACTTGATACGTCAGGACTGGTCGCAAGCGTTGCCGTTACGGAAGACGACAGACTTGTGGCACAGTTCTCAATTCAGTATAAAACAACACATTCACAGATTCTGATGCCGATGATGGATGCCATCCGGCAGATGACGGGAATGGACCTGGGGACAGTAGATGCCATAGCACTGGCAGCAGGCCCCGGTTCTTTTACCGGACTCAGAATCGGCTCGGCAACGGCAAAGGGGCTTGGACTTGCATGGGACAGACCTCTGATTGCGGTTCCTACAGTAGACGGAATCGCCTATAATCTGTACGGCTGCGAGCAGATGATCTGCCCGATGATGGATGCCAGAAGAGGACAGGTGTATACGGGAATCTATACCTTTGTGCCCAAGAAGGTAAACGAGCTTAAGGGAGAACAGATTTATGACATGCAGGTGCTTCATCCGCAGTGTGTGACTTCTGTGGATGAAATCGCACAGGAACTGAACCGCAGGAATCTTCCGGTGGTTCTGCTTGGAGACGCAGTTCCGGTGTACCGGGATCGTCTGGAAGAACTTCTGAAGGTACCATATTCCATTGCACCTCTTTTCCGGAACAGACAGAATGCAGCAGCAGTTGCAGCACTGGCTGCACGTTATTATGAAGATGGCAAAACGGTTACGGCAACTGAATTTGCACCGGAATATCTGCGCCCTTCGCAGGCGGAGAGAAACGGCGCGGAACATAGCAGTGAAGCAGTGACTGCAGAGGACAGAAAGGCGCCGGTGCGCGTTTTCGTCCGGGAAATGACCGCCGAAGATGTTCCTGCAGCTGCAGTCCTTGAAAAAGAATATCTGGGAAAAGAAGCATGGACAGAGAAACAGCTTCTGGAAGCACAGGCCAGAGATGATACCATTTATCTGGTGGCGGAAAAGGCTGGCCGTATTGTCGGACTGTGCGGAATACAGAATATTTCAGGAGACGGTGAGATTACCAATGTCTCAGTGGCGGCGGACAGCAGAAGAGAAGGTGTTGCAGGCAAAATGCTGCATCAGCTTCTGGAACGGGGACGCGGAATCGGAATCACGGCATATACGCTTGAAGTACGTGCCGGCAATCTTCCGGCAATTGCATTATATGAGCGGATGGGATTCAGGTCAGAAGGAGCAAGACCCGGATTCTATGATGCGCCCAAAGAAGACGCGGTAATATACTGGCTGCGAAAATGAAGACCGAAATGATAAAAAAGGAAATGCGTGCATAAGTCCGCATTGAAAACAGACAGGAAAAATATGATATGATAGATGTATGTTTACTGGGAACCGGAGGCATGATGCCGCTGCCGCACAGATGGCTGACATCACTGATGGTTCGATATAACGGAAAAAGCATTCTGATTGATTGCGGGGAAGCAACACAGATTGCCATGCGAAAAACCGGCTGGAGTCCCAAACCGATTGATGTGATCTGCTTTACACATTACCATGCAGACCATATCAGCGGTCTGCCCGGCATGCTTCTGACCATGGGAAATGCGGAGCGGACAGAGCCCTTATTGCTGATCGGCCCCAAAGGACTGGAAAAGGTTGTAAATTCGTTGCGTGTCATTGCACCGGAACTTCCTTTTCCGCTTGTGTTTCATGAACTTGAAGAAGCGGAAGAAACCATTGAACCGGAGGGAATGCCGGATTTTCAGATCAGAGCATTCAGAGTGAATCATAATGTAACCTGCTACGGCTACAGCATGATTCTGAACCGGACAGGGAAATTCAGCGTGGAACAGGCGATGCAGCGCGGAATAGACAGGCAGTACTGGAACAGACTTCAGAAGGGCGAGACCATTACCGCACCGGATGGAAATGTTTATACGCCGGATATGGTACTCGGAGCACCCAGAAAGGGCATCCATCTGACCTATACGACAGATACCAGACCGACAGAAAGTATTGTGAAGAATGCTGAAGGCGCAGATCTTTTTATCTGTGAGGGAATGTACGGTGAACCGGATAAAAAGGCAAAGGCCAGGGAATATAAGCACATGACCTTTTACGAAGCAGCGGATATGGCCAGGAAGGCGCAGGTAAAACAGATGTGGCTGACACATTACAGTCCTTCACTGGTAAACCCGAACGAATTTATGGCAGAGACGAAGAAAATTTTTCCGGATACGGTGGCGGCCCGGGACGGGCGTATGGTGACATTGAATTTCCAGGAAGGTTGAGGCGGATATGGCAGATAAAAAGGGTAATTCAGGAGAAACACTCAAAGTAGTGATTATGGTAATTCTGGTTGCGCTCGTGATACTTGGAATATATATGGCGCTGATTGTCAGAGGCGGTAAGAACCAGTCAGATGAAGAAACCTCTCTTCTGACGGAAGTACAGCAGATTACGACCATGAATCTGGATGAGAATTACCCGAATTCCGAACGGGATGTCGTCAGTCTGTTCGGAAGAATTACCAAAGCGCTGTACGGAGAAACGTATACAGACGAAGAGTTTTCCCAGATGGCAAGCCAGCTGGAGAAGCTGTATGATCCTGAGCTTCTGGCACAGCAGAATGGCTATGAGTCCAGCCTTAAAGATGAAGTTCAGCAGAAGAAAAATGATTATTATACCGTACAGAATTATGTTGTGGCGGATAAGGACGAAATTGTATATAAGAAGATAGACGGTAAGGAATGCGCCAGTCTGGACTGTCTGTTTGCCATGCGTCAGAATACGGAGATGGCGACCATAAATTACGTCTTTATTCTGCGCAAGTCGGATGACGGCAGGTGGAAAATTCTGGGATGGACAGTCAAACCGGAGGATGGTGCTTCTGTCGGGTCCGCACCGATTAATTAAGACAGCGCATACAGACCATAAAATTGCCGGTCTGCCGGTGGCAGGCTGCAGTCAGGAAAAAAGATGATAAAAATAGATCAGAAGACAGATGAAGATGGCGTAATCATGATGTCTGTTCACTCGGAAGAAACTGAGCAGCATCAGGAACACGCAGAAAAAAAAGCAGCAGCTTCAAAGAAGGAGATTACCATACTGGCAATCGAGAGCTCATGTGATGAAACCGCAGCGGCAGTTGTCCGTAACGGACGGGAAGTGCTGTCCAATATTATTTCCTCGCAGATTGCGCTGCATACGGTATATGGCGGAGTTGTTCCGGAAATTGCATCACGCAAGCATATTGAAAAAATAAATTACTGCATCACGGCAGCACTTTCGGAAGCAGGTAAGACACTGAATGACATGGACGCAATTGCGGTAACGTATGGCCCTGGGCTTGTAGGTGCGCTGCTGGTCGGTGTTTCTGAAGCCAAGGCGCTCAGTTTTGCTACGGGAATTCCGCTGATCGGGGTTCATCATATCGAAGGGCATATCAGCGCCAATTTTATTGAAAACAGGGATCTGGAGCCCCCGTTTGTCTGTCTTGTGGTTTCAGGCGGGCATTCGCATCTTGTAGTGGTAAAAGATTACGGAGAATATGAGATTATCGGTCAGACACGTGACGATGCGGCAGGAGAAGCCTTTGACAAGGTGGCAAGAGCAATCGGACTGGGATATCCCGGAGGCCCGAAGATAGATCTTGCAGCCAGAGACGGTAATCCGCAGGCAATACAGTTCCCGCATGCCAGAATTGATGATGCACAGTATGATTTCAGCTTCAGCGGCCTTAAATCCGCAGTGCTGAATTATATTAATCAGAGCAGAATGCAGGGGCAGGAGATCAATAAGAATGATCTGGCTGCTTCATTCCAGAAAGCGGTTGTGGATGTGCTTGTGGAGCATTCGATGCGTGCGGTAAAGGAATACGGGTATGATAAGCTGGCGATTGCGGGAGGGGTGGCGTCAAATTCCGCACTTCGCGCGGCGATGCAGCATGCCTGTGCGGAACAGGGCGTGAAATTTTACCGCCCGTCGCCGGTTTTATGTACGGATAATGCGGCCATGATCGGTACAGCAGGATATTATGAATATCTTAAAGGTGTCCGCAGCGGCCTGGATCTGAACGCAGTACCCAATCTGCCGCTTGGTGACAGAGAACGTCGCTTTCATGTAAAGTAAGGCGGGAGGATAAAATGAAGACCACGGCAATTGTTCTGGCTGCAGGCAAAGGCAGCCGCATGCATGCGGATATTCCGAAGCAGTATATGGAAGTCAGCGGGAAACCGCTGATTTTTTATGCACTCCGTGCATTTGAAGAAAGTTTCATTGATGAAATCATACTGGTGGTATCGCCGGGAGACACAGAATACTGCAGGAGAGAAATCGTGGAGAAGTACGGTTTCCGCAAGGTGACGCATATCGCAGAGGGCGGAAAGGAACGCTATCATTCCGTGTGCCGCGGGCTTCATGCTGCAGATCCGGAAACTGATTATGTATTTATTCATGACGGGGCAAGACCCTGCATTTCAGAAGAAATTCTGGAGCGTGTGTATGAGCAGGTACAGGAATATCAGGCCTGTGTGGTCGGAATGCAGGTAAAGGATACCATCAAGCTTGCGGATGGTGACGGTTTTGCGGCACAGACGCCGGACAGAAATCTGGTATGGACCGTGCAGACACCGCAGGTATTTTCCTATCCCATGATTCTGAAACTGTATGACCGTCTGATTGCAGAAGAGGTACAGTTGCAACAGAAGGGAATCCGTGTGACGGATGATGCCATGGTGGTGGAAACTTTTTCGGATATACGGATCCGTCTGGTGGAAGGATCCTATTCCAACATCAAGGTGACGACCCCGGAAGACGTGCCTGTTGCTGAACTTCTGCTGCGCAGAGAGGCCGCAGAAAAAGCGGATCTGAAAGCGCCGGAAGAAAAAAAATAAAAAAAATTCAATTTCATCCTTGACATCAAAAGGGTGGTTTGATATTATAGTTCTTGCGCTGCTGCAGAACACAGTCAACAAGCAATGCACAGCGAGCTTGGAAGTAATCTGAGAGTTAGACTCGGAGAGATATCGAAGCGGTCATAACGAGGCGGTCTTGAAAACCGTTTGCCCGCAAGGGCGCAAGGGTTCGAATCCCTTTCTCTCCGCTGTAATTATGGGAACCGTTGTTAACATACTACAAGTTGTGTCACAGCAGGAAATGATTGATAGCTAAGTCCGTTACAGGATATGCATCATGAATCAACTATTTTGGAGAAGTACTCAAGTGGTTGAAGAGACACCCCTGGAAAGGGTGCAGGTCGTTAATAGCGGCGCGAGGGTTCAAATCCCTCCTTCTCCGTTCTTCATGAAATATATGAAGACACATAATTACAAGATAAGGAACCTGGTTCCGAATCTGTACCTTGACAAATAAACAGTAATGCAACCCTGAAAAATTCCAGAAACAGTCGAAAGACTGTGAGAATAATTCAGAACAAAAAACAGCTTATATGTATCCTTAGCCGGGCACATATGAGTAAAGAAGTAAATTAACGGACAGAGTCAGCAATGAATCTGGCCGGATCGAATGATAATAAACTGAG
>CAYMBY010000067.1:0-28082 GCA_964388815.1 uncultured Butyrivibrio sp.
CGTGACAGGGAACGTGTTGTCAGAACGGAACACATGACCATAAGCACTGTCATAAACGGAATGATCTCCAGCATCATAATTCCGCCGGAATGTTCCAGATCCTTTGTATTTGCAACAACCAGCCCAAATGACATCACTGAACCGATTACAATTACGATTCCCTGTATGAACATCCATCTGAACTGAAGCAGATGAAATCTCTTTTTATTTTTCTTCATGGATCACCGCCTTATATCCCAGTCCGCGAACAGATTGCAGTTCAAATGCACTGCAGTCTGCAAATTTATTCCGGAGCCTGCTGATATGCGTTTTTATCGTGTCATACTCCGTATCAGAGTCCATTCCCCAGATTTCATCCATCAGCTGCTGTTTGGTAAAAATCTCTCCGGGGTATGACAGCAGTTTATACAGCAGTTCAAATTCTTTTGCCGTAAGACTTATCCTTGTCTGATTCCAGCTGGCCTCATACGAATTCTGTTCCAGCCGGAAATTTCCGATCACGATTTTCTTTTCATTGGCAATTTCCGCTCTTCGAAGCAGTGCCTCAATTCTCCAGTCAAGTTCCTCATAGTCAATCGGTTTTGTCATGTAATCATCTACACCGCTTGCAAAACCTTCTTTCTTGTATGCCGACGCTGTCATTGCCGTCAGTATGATAATCGGTCGTTTATCATGATTTTCACGCAACATGCGAATCAGCTCATAGCCGTTCATCCCCGGCATCTGGATATCTACAATCAGCAGATCCACATGTCTGTGTTCAAGAACATCAAGTGCTTCCTGACCGCTTGCCGCCTCTTCCGTATGATACTTTGCCCTGAGTTCCGTTCTGGTCAGAAGCCTTACCATATCATCATCTTCCACAATCAATATACTGACCATAAATTCTCGTTCCCCCCTATACGGCAGAAATTGTTCCAGGCCGTCACGGAAACTTTGTTCGTATCCCGTTAACGGCTATGCAACATTCTGAATTCATTATATACTATAATGTGGGTGTCAAAAGAATCTTTTGACACCCATGACGTCACGAATTGCTCCGCCCCAAAGGGCTCCCGCAATTCTAAAATCATTCGGAATCCGCTCTGCGAGCTACTTCCTCATGATTTTGCGTGTCCAAGGTCAAAACGCTTTTCCTGCAAGCAGGAACGCTTTTTGACTTTTGACACTTACGTCATACTATTTCAGTTCTGGATATTTTGAAAATTTGCCGTTTGAACGGGAGGATTTCAGAGATGGACGGATTCGGAATCAGCAAACAGGATGCTGTAAAAGAGCTTCGCAAAATGGGATACGCAGACTGCGAACTGGCAGATGGTGTTGTTTATGTAAGCGGAACCGGAGACTATGATGAAATGGCAGTTAAGCTTCGTTCTGTCATGAAGGCAATCGGCTATACGAATGCCTGGGGCATACGCTCCCCTCGCAGATCTTCCTCCATGCAGCCTACCTTTACACCGGACGAAGCCGAGGACGCTGACGACGCAGAAACGTCAGACGCTGAGGAAAATGAGGAATTTTCTTAAACTGAAAATGCGAACAGGGCGAGTTTGGACAGAATCACTTCTCTTACCACAATTCCCTGTTTTTCTTTTTCCTGCGGTTCAATTGCCGCCAGCTGCTCCAGTGTATATACCTTTTCCGTATAGGTCGGATTTTCCTGATGCAGGATCGTCTTTTTATACTGCGATACCCGTACTCTTGTTTTGAGCTGTCTGTAGGCACGGTATTCGGGATCTGAGCGTTTCATGTAATAGAAATGACTCTCGAGTGTCGTCTCCTGATCCAGTTCTCTTGTCAGATAGCGCTCTATGATTGTTCTGAATTTGAAGGGCACCAGTTCGTTTCCCATCAGTTCCTGATAGGAATAACGCGCACCCAGATAGATTTTTTCCATATCCTGCATAAAATATTTAAAGTCTTCTTCATGATTTACAAGCATATCATCACCTCTTAGGGTATTGTCCCCGATTGCAGCTCATTTGTCCAGCAGATTTAATAAAGATCCGGAATGCATTCTGCCACTGTGCATTCCGGATCTTTTTTATATTTTATGCTTCAAAGCTTTCAATTCTGCAGACAGAAGATGCAATGAGCTGCATTCTGCCTTCCATGTTCACATTTCCGTAGCCTGCCGGCAGGATAAAGAAATCTCCCTTGCGGACCATGTGTCCGTCTACCAGGCCGTCACCTTCTGTTACCGTCATCAGGATAAACGGCGCACTTTGCACGAAACGGATACTTCCGTTCACATTCATGCGATATACGCTGTAATAATGGCATTCATGCAGTTTTTTTACACTGTCCGTAATCTTCTCCGGGACAGAATGTGTCTCTTCAAGTGTCACATCCTCATGCAGTACAGAATCCTCTGCGGAAGGCGCAGGAACCGTAATGACATCCTTGCTCTGCTGTATATGGAGCTGTCTCGGCTTACCATTCTGCAGGCGGTCATAATCATAGAGTCTGTAGGTAATGTCGCTGCTCTGCTGCGTTTCAAGAAGCACGATGCCGCCCTTGATCGCATGTACGGTACCGGGATCAATCTGCACGAAATCACCTTTTTTCACCGGAATCTCACGGATCAGCTCTTTCCATCTGCCCTGATCAATCATCTCGCAGAGCTGCTGTCTGGTGCGCGCATTATGTCCCACCACAAGAGATGCGCCCTCCTTGCAGTCCAGAACATACCAGCATTCCATCTTGCCGAGAGATCCGTTTTCATGCGATGCCGCATAGGCATCATCCGGATGTACCTGGATACTCAGATCCGCCTGGGCATCAATGATCTTGATCAGCAGCGGAAAACGGTCACCTGTATGGCCGCCAAACAGTTCCGGATGCTTCTCCCATACTTCCGAGAGATGCATTCCCTGATACTCGCCGCTCTTTACTGTTGCGTCTCCGCTCGGATGTGCTGCGATTCCCCAGCATTCACCGATATCGGAGCCTTCAATGTCGAAGCCGAACTGTGTGCGGAGCTTTTCGCCGCCCCAGATATTATGTGTGAACACAGGCTGTAAAAAAAGTACCTGTCTGGCTTTTGTATTAATATTCAGGTTTTGTCCGTTTGTCAAAATAACCTCCCTGTACCAGAACGCAGAATCCTTCACCGTACGTTTCTGGGTCACAAAATCATTATACACGATACCGAATCGTTTGGAATAGCCGAGGTTCCATTCAAAATTGTCCAAAAAGCTCCAGAGGAAATAGCCGCGGATATCCGCGCCCTCGTCTGCTGCCTTCTGAAGTGCGCTCAGGTATCGGTCCAGGAAGTCGATCCGTTCCGGATCATGTACCTTTCCGTCCAGTGAAACCGTATCATGGCATGCCATTCCGTTCTCCGTAATATAAATCGGCAGCGGATACCGCTCCTGCAGGAATTTCACACCCCAGTACAGGCACTCCGGTGTCACCGGCCAGCCGGCATCCGTATGCGGATTGCCCGGCGCGCGGTTTACATACTCCGGTGCACCGTCCTTTCCCGCGCGGATCTGATAGCCGTTATAGATATTCTGCCCGATGAAGTCAATCGGCTGATGAATCAGTGCCATTTCCTCCTCTGTAAACCGGGGCAGGTACCCGGCAAACTTCTTAAGCCCTTCCTCTGGATAGTGCCCGAGCACAACGGGGTCAGAAAACCAGCTGACATTCCACGCCCAGTTCTCCATCGGCTGATCAAAACCAAAATATATTTTTTTCGCTGCTGCAATATCTTCTGCGCTGTCCGATGCCGGATAGGCAACGCCGCAGGTCGGACTGTAGCCGATTCTGACCGGCCTGCCCGCATATTTACGAAGCATCTGCACCGCACGGCCATGTCCCATCATCAGATGATGTGCTGCCAGAAAGGTTTCTCTGTAATTCATTTTCAGTCCCGGTGCGTGAACCCCGTTCAGGTAGCCAAGGCTCACAGAACACTGCGGCTCATTGAGTGTGATAAAATTTTCACACAGGTCTGAGAAATTCTCAGCCGCAACTTTGGCATATTCACCGAACCACTCAGGACTCTCCGGATTCACCCAGCCGCCTTTTTCCGACAGTTCCTGCGGAAGTTCCCAGTGATACAGCGTGATATAAGGCTTTATCCCGTTCCTGTGCAGTTCTTTCAGCATATCCCGGTAGAGTGTGATTGCCTTCTGATTTACTTCTCCCGTTCCATGCGGCAGGATTCTGCTCCAGCTGATGGAAAAGCGGTATGCACGGATGCCCAGAAGTGCCATCAGTCTGAAGTCCTCCGGATATCTGTGTATCTCATCACAGGCAACATCGGCATTCTGGTGCTCATAAATTTTTCCTTCATCTGCATAAACGTCCCACATGCAGGTACCTGCGCCGTCGTCAGCATCATGTCCCTCTGCCTGATAGGCACTGCAGGCTACGCCCCATACAAAATCATCTCTGAACATCGTTTTTCCTCTTTATTCTTAATTTCATCTTGCTGCTATCACCGATACCAGGCAGAACGGCTTCTGATCATTTTCATGCGCCTTTCGGATTCTGATCAGCACCGTGTGTTTTCCTTCCGGTCCGTGTTCCATAATGGTATCCAGCTGAAGCTTGTCTCCCCAGGTTTCATCAAAGTTCGCATCCAGAAGATACGGATGCGATTCGTCTCCGTCCAGAATCAGTTCTGCAACAGGAGCCGGAAGCGCGATGGTCTTCCTGTACTGTACGGCAATGGAGGACGCTTCCACTTCGAAATAAATGCTGTCTCCCTGATGAGAAGAGCGCCACCCGTTCTTAAAGCAGTCCGTAATCCCGTTCTGCGGCTCCGGATCTGCAGTAAATCCTGTCAGAATCGGCTGTGCATTCCGGTTCGAAAGTCTCTGGCAGTGCTCATAACCGTTTGCCGTAAGCGGCTGCGGATACGGCCTTTCTGCAGGTTCCTGGCTGTCCAGATCTTTAAGGATCTGTTCAAGGCCGCAGGTGATGACAGATGCAACCAGTTCGTGTCCGTCATCATTCGGATGAAGGTCATCCGGTGTGATCTCCCGGTTCGGAATCCTGCCGGATACCACTTCCGGATAGATCGTACTCTGCATGCTGACGGAAGGAAGATCATAATGCCTCCCGATTCTGCTGTGCATCACCTGTGCGCTTGAACCGCTGTGGTAAAAGACATTGTGTACCAGCATCATGGCAGGATGATCCTTGCTGCTGTAGATTCTGCGCACCAGTCCCTCATAGGTCTCCATGAAATGTTCTGTGGGATCATCATTGACAGAGAACTCGACAATGACGAAATCGGGATGGTATGCCAGAAGATCTGTATCCACCCTTGCACAGCCAAACTGTGAATCCGTTGCGCCGATACCGGCATTCAGATAGGTAAAATGCGCCTTCGGGAAAGTCTTCTGCCACCATTCATACACATGATATGCGTAGCACAGCTCAGGCTTTGTGGAAAGAGATCCCTGGGTAATGGAGCCGCCAAGGAAACCGATTGTCAGTTCTTCTCCGTTTAATGCTCTTCTCATCACCTGTCTGATTCTGCTTCTGTTACCGCGGTTTGAAACCGCATTTTCATAACTGATTTTATATTTCATTTTACGCTTTAACCTCGAAAGGCAGGCTGCTCCCTGTGATATGACATATCACTGCCGCCTGCCTCTGTTATTTATTTTTATTTATGATCAGCGGATGCCGATTTCTGTATCTGTATCTCTTACTACGCTGTGTTCCTTGATATAGTCCACGATCTGATCCAGTGTGGTAAATGCCAGTCCGACATAGCTGTCTGCAGCGCCGTAGTACAGTGCGATTCTGCCGGTTGCAGAATCATGAATTGTTGCACACGGGAAGCATACATTCGGCACAAAGCCTTTTTCCTCATACCATTCTTCCGGTGTGAGCAGGAAGGTTTCGCAGCGGTATTTCACAACACTCGGATGATCAATGTCAAGAATTGCTCCGCCGATGGAATATACGAATCCGTTGCAGGTACTGCTGACGCCGTGGTAGAACAGGAGCCATCCTTCTGATGTCTCAATCGGAGCTGCACCGCCGCCGATCTTTACAGACTCCCACCACTCACTGCTGTTGCTCATCAGATGTCTGTGTCTGCCCCAGTATACGAGATCCGGGCTCTCTGACAGGAAGATATCACCGAACGGTGTATGTCCGCTGTCTGAAGGTCTTGACAGCATGACATAATTGCCGCCGATCTTCCTCGGGAAGAGAACGGCATTTCTGTTATACGGAATGAAAGGGTTCTCCAGTCTGACGAACTTTTTGAAATCCTTTGTCTTTGCAAGACCGATGGATGCACCGTAGAAATCCTGACACCAGATGATGTAATAGGTGTCCTCCACCTTTACCAGGCGGGGATCATATGCATATCTGGGCATGAACGGCTTACCGTTTTCATCTTCAAATGCAATCTTTTCGTGCTCGATATTCCAGTGGATGGCATCTTCACTTCTGCCAAGGTAGATATACGGTATTCCGTTTGTCTGCTCACCGCGGAATACACCGATGAACTTTCCTTCATACGGCATTACGGCACTGTTAAAAATTCTGGCAACACCCGGAATCGGATTTCTTCCGATAATCGGATTCTCTGAATATCTCCAGATCGGAGCGCCTGAAAGTTCCTTCGATGGCTCCTGCCACGGCATGTTCTTTACTTCAGGACTGATCATTTTATACTTACTCATATAGGTTTCCCTCTCAGTTTTTTATGCAGGTCTGCATGAATTTTTTATCTTGCGCTTTCAAGGAGCTTCAGGTTGCGGTCAATCAGCTGACATCTCTGTGCAACACATTCTACGGAACGTCCCGGATCCTTCGGCGTATTAAAGATAAAGTCTGTCAGTTTGTCGACAGTTGTGGTTGCCACATGAAGGCGGGTATCGGAGGAAGCATAGTAAATGAAGACTTCCTTCTTCTCATTTACAATCGCACCGTTGGTAAATACAACGTTGCTGACGTCGCCGACACGCTCTGCGCCTCTTGGTCCGATAAACATTCCGGAGGGTTCCGCGATGACCTTCGCAGGATCTTTGAGATCAGTTGCAAAACAGTACAGTACATAGCGAAGTCCGGCTGCGGTATTCCGTACCCCGTGTGCAATATGGAGCCAGCCTCTGTCCGTCTTGATCGGAACTGCGCCTGCGCCGTTCTTGGCTTCCGTAATCTGATGATATTTGCGAAGGCTTGTCATCTTCTCTTCATCAATCACTGCGTGCTCGATATCATCACACAGTCCGAAGCCGATTCCGCTGCCGGATCCGGTCTCGATAAAGTCATCCATCGGTCTGGTATAAAAAGCATATTTTCCGTTTACAAATTCCGGATGAAGTACCACGTTACGCTGCTGCGGGGAACGGAGTGTCTTAAGGTTATCCAGTCTCTCCCAGTGCTTTAAATCCTTTGTGCGGACAATGCCGGCTGCTGCAACTGCTGCAGAGAGATCCGGATTCGATCTGTCCTTGCTCTCAGAACAGAACACGCCATAGATATAGCCGTCTTCATGTTTGGTCAGACGCATATCATATACGTTGGTTTCTTCCGGGCAGGTATCGTCCAGAAGGATCGGCTTATCCCAGAAACGGAAGCCGTCTACACCGTTATCGCTCTCTGCCACGCCGAAGAAGGACTTACGGTCGTTGCCTTCGATTCTGGCCACCAGATAGTATTTTCCGTTTAATTCAATTGCACCTGAATTGAATACACAGTTCACGCCGAGACGTTCCATGAAATAGGGATTGGTCTCCTGATTCAGGTCAAAACGCCAGGTCAGCGGAATATGTTCTCTTGTCAGTACCGGATATTCATACCGGTCATAAACGCCATTATAAAAATCTGTCTTGTGATTTACTCTGCTTAAAAATGCTTCCTGCTCTCTGAGCATTTCATAATATTTCGGATGAATCTGACTCATCATAAGCCTCCTCTTCTGATCAGTTCCATGCACATTCTGCCATTATGATACGGACACTTCCAGGGTTCTACGATCGGGCGCCCTTCAATCGGCGTTCCATCCGGGTTGACTTCCCAGAACCATTCGGAGCCTGTACGGTGATCCATTACATGTTTCCTGATAAATTCCCATTCGGACAGGGCAGCGTCTCTGAACTGTGTCAGTTCCGGATGCTTCTGCCATACGTTATAGAATCCGATTACGGTCTCTGCCTGTACCCACCATACACGGTTCTGATTGACTTTGCCCCGGTCATTTTCATTGGCAAGTGAATGCCCGTCAAATGCGGTCTTATAGACCTCCTGCGCCAGGTCCATCGTAATCGGCGCCATCTTCTGTCTGTACTTCTCTTCTCCAAGCACATCCACGCCGCGGTCGATCAGCCAGCTGGTCTCAATATCATGTCCATAGGAATGAAGATCCAGAATGGATCTGTAATTCCGGTCAAAAAATACTTCCTGTCTGTGCAGCTGCGGATTATAGATCTTATCTGCAAAGGTATCCAGAATCCATTCCAGCTTTTTGCCGACTTCCGGATCATGGGATACGCGGTACAGTTCCGTATATGCTTCAAAAACATGCAGCAGTGTGTTCATGGTCTTATCCGCCATGACACCGTTCTCTGAAAGTTTCTCATTGGACTCCGGTTTAAAGTCCACTGTAAAGGCTTCCAGATAACCGATTTCATCTCTGCACCTGTCTTCGATCAGGTGAAAAATATCAAATGCCAGATCCAGTGCTTCCTGATCGCCTGATGCTTCGTAATAGGAAGACAGCGCATAAATACAGAAAGCCTGGTTATAGGTATGTTTTGTTTTATCTGAGGGAGTTCCGTCATAATTCAGTGACCAGAAAATGCCACCGTTCTGATGGTCAATACAACGGTCTTTTAAGAATGTATACGCATGTTCCGCCTCTGATAAGAGTACGGGATCCTTTAAAAGCGTATATGCATTTGCAAAAAACCAGGTAATTCTGCTGTTCAGGATACATCCTTTCTCTGCCTTGCGGTCAAGCGCAAGATCATAGGAAAGGAAACCATAATATCCGCCGAATTCATCGTCCCGAAGTCTTCTCCAGAACGGAATCAGCGTTCCGGTCAGGTGATTTTTCATCTCCTGACACATCTGCTCTTCTTTCATTGCCGCCTCCTTTTTTTAGCAGAGCCCGCTTCGCGGGTTCTGTAATTCAGACTGCTTCGCACCCCATGCAGAGGTTGCGAAGCAACCTCTTATCGAATGCATATGTTCCATATGCATTCGATTAACCTTTCACCGCTCCCTGTGTCATGCCGCTGTAAATCTGCTTCTGGCACAGAAGAAATACGATCAGGGCAGGAAGGAATGAAATAATTACACCGGCACAGATCAGATTGTACTGACTTCCCATCGGGCCTACGAATGTATAAAGAGAGGTTGCAATTGTATGCAGGTTTTTATCCTGAAGATACAGGTTGGCACAGTAGTATTCGTTGTAGACGCCAACGCCCTTTAAAATACATGCCGTAACCACTGCCGGCTTTAACAGCGGCAGCAGAATTTTCCAGTAAATCTGCCAGTAGTTTGCACCATCTATGATAGCAGATTCATCGAGCGATGTGGAGATATTTTCCATAAACTGAATGAAAATATAAATCGAAATAACGTCAGTTCCGCAGCTCATAATGATATATCCGTACAGATGATTTACAAAATGGAAAGAAGACATGATCTTGTAAACAGTTACCTGCATGGCAACGCTGGGGAGAAGGGATGCCAGAAGGTACATATTACGGATGATCTGATTGCCGGGGAACTTGAATCTGGTCAGTACATATGCCAGCTGCGTACCGACAATAACAGATACGGCCAGCACACAGATCATGACGATAAAGGAATTCAGGAATGCACGTCCCATATTGGCTGTCGTAAATGCCTTTGCAAAATTACTGAAATTCAGCCAGTTCTGCGGAAGCGCCATGACGCTTGTACTCTTATATTCATCTGCATTTTTGAATGCGGTAACCACACAGGAAAATACCGGAACAATTGCCCAGAATCCAAAGAACAGAAGGGATGCATATTCGATCACAACCCATGCAATTCCGCCGGGCGTATATTTCTTATGAGGTTTTTTGATTTTTGTCTGGTTCATTGTACTCATCAGGCCTGTGCTCCTTTCTGCTTTTCAGCTTTTGCTGCTGCCTTTTCTGCCTTCAGTCTTGCCTTTTTGGCCTTATAGGACTCATCCTCTGACTCTGCATCACGGAAGACATATTTGAAGAACAGCTTCTGCAGAAGTGTACATGCGAAGATAATTACCAGCAGAACAACCGCCATTGCACAGGCAAGACCTACCTTCTGACTCGTATGCGCAATCTGGTTCATGATAACAAAGTATGTTCCTGTTCCGTTTGCACCGTTTGTGATAACGTATGGCTGCTCAAATGCACTTAAGGAACCGGTAATGGACAGGATAATGTTAAGTGTAACAATTGTCTTGATACTCGGCAGAATGATTGCCTTGAAGATCTGCCATTTATTTGCACCGTCCAGCTCTGCTGCTTCATACAGCTCTGCGTCTACAGACATGATCGCGCCGATGAACAGAACCATGTTCTGTCCGAAATAGCGCCATACGCTGGTAGCAACAAGTGACCAGTTATTGACTGCCTGGTCCTTAAGCCAGTACGGAAGGTTTTCAGGATTAAAGCCACACCAGCCAAGAATCGTATCAAATACAAATCCTCTGGTGTAAAAAAACTTGAAAATAAAACCGATTGCAATACCATTAATCAGGAAAGGGAAAAACATAAGTCCTTTAAAGAAATTACCGCCCTTGACCTTAAAGCTTAAGATCGTGGCCATATAAAGTGCCAGTACCAGCTGAATCAGAGCACCAACCATGTAATAAAGGGAGAGCTTCAATGCACCGAAGCAATCATCTCTTCTGAATACATCAATATAATTCTGCCATCCAACAAACTTTCTCTTATCGATCGGTGTCGCATACTTCATTTTATAAAAGCTGAACTTCACCATTTCACCAAACGGGAAATAAGTAAATACAATAAGCAAAGTCAGAGGAATGATCATGAAGGCAACAATAATCAGAAGCTGCTGCCCCTGTCTGCTCCTGATCCATCTTCCAAAACCTGATCTGCTGCGTTTGCCTTCCTGTTCCATCGTTCCTGTCATTTCCAAACCTCCAGTTCTGATTTTTTTCATAAATCGGGCCGGGGAGCACATCCCCGGCCCGCCATGAAAATTACAGATTTTTATCAGTAATCAACAGAGATGCCGTTTGTCTGCTGTGCATCATCCCATGCCTTGTTCCATTCGCCCATGATATCATCAAAGGACTCATCGCCGTTTGCAGCATGCTCAATGATCTTCTGGATCTTGTCATTGCCGCCTGCGTTGATGTTCAGCTCAGACTCGGAATTCATCTCGTTGAGATAATCTTCTTCGCCTTCCTTTGCAGGTTCATCTTCAAGGAATGTTACACCGTCAAATGCAAGCTTTGTCTTTGTGTCGCCGGCTTTAACCGGAAGACCGTCTTCGTTATAGGAGAATCCGGACTCTTCTGTCATCCACTTTACGAATACCATTGCTGCAGCTTTTTCATCATCAGTTGCATTTACATTGATACCGTAAGAATAATCAGCGCCTGCAGCAGCATACTGCTTGCCGTCAACAGTGATCGGGAAAGGCATGTAAGCGATGTCGGAGCCGTTCTTGCCGGCAGCTTCCATCTGCGGATATGCCCATGAACCCAGAACCATACAACCGATCTTGCCTTCGTTGAGCATGCTCTTGGAGCCTTCCCAGTCAGTTGTGGTATAGTCATCTTCGACCAGTTTCTTGTTTACTGCATCATAGAGAATCTTGTATACAGCATATGCATGTGTATCATCCTTGTAGTTCTGGAACGGATCCTTTGTATGAACCAGTTTCTGATTCATATAAGTGTTGTCTCCTGTTGCATTGCTTCCGATATAAGCGTCCCATGCGCCCATTGTCCAGCCTGCTGCATAGTTTGTGTACATCGGGATTGCATCTGTCTTGTCCTTGATGGCCTGAAGATCTGCGATGAAATCTTCCGGTGTCTTGGGCAGTGCTGTGATGCCGGCATCTGAAAATACCTTCTTGTTATAAACGATACCCTGTGTGGTCGCTGTGGACGGAACACCATAAACCTGTCCGTCATAAGCCTGTGCATTTGCGTAATTGATCTGTGTCTTCATGGTATCAAGATCGCCATAGGACATGAAATAGGAACTCAGATCTGACTTGTCAACTGCCGGGATCATCATGATGGTCTCATAGTCGCCGGACTGCAGATGTGTCAGTGCATCATCAGCATAGTTGGTATCTGTTGTAATCTTAACTGTGATGTTCGGATATTCCTTATTGAAATCAGCAAGATATGACTTCCAGTTCTTTCCGCCGTAATCATCGCTGTCCATATCTGTTCTGTGATTGAACATTGTGATGGTCGCCTTCAGATCTGTGTAATCCTGTCCCAGTTTAAGATTCGCATAGCTGAGTCCGTCAGAGCTTCCGGCAGATGCTGCTTCAGATGATGCCTCTGATGCGTCTGATGATGCAGCCTGTGCTGTCGTATCAGAAGATGCCCCTGTTGAAGATCCCTCTGTAGATGATGCGGATGAACCGCATGCGGTTACGCCGACTGTCATCATTGCAGATAAGACAATCGCAAGTACTCTTTTCTTTTTCATTGTTACCCTCCTGTAATTTACTTAGTATTTACTCACGCATGAGTTAATTTAAGTATATTTATTTTAGTTTAACAGTCAATAATATTTAGCTATTTAGTCTGTGATCAATGGTATTTTAGTTCATTTTTACAGAATCCGTGCTCCGTTTTTGTCAAATAATCACTTAAAAAAAACGGATAAAACAGTTTCTCACTGTTTTACCCGTTCCGTTTTTTATCTCAAAAGTAAAGTTATTACTTATCTGATGTATTGCCTGCCTCCGCATGCTTCTCCAGCACAGGTCTTAAGGTAATACACAGAACCAGATGATATACTGCGCATCCGATGATCACCATACAGATTCCGCTGAGCGGCATCAGGAGAAATACAAATGCCGCAAAGGCTGCCGTCAGAAGGAGCACAGTGCCCGACTGTTTCCAGTGATACAGACTCAGCCACACTGCATTTTTTAATGCAGAAGATACCTTCATATCAAATAAAGACAAAACGGCAAAGCAATAGCTTCCTGCAAGAACTGCCGCGATGCAGCAGGCAAGCGCCGCAAACCGGAAGTATCCTGCTGCCCGTTCCGGCATCTGCGCGGCAAAACTCAGAAGATAATAAGCATAGAATAATAAAACACCGCAGGCAGCTCCGACCGGCAGGCTTTTCACAAGTTCTGCACGCAGCTCTGTAAAATAATCCGACAGATCATAGCCATAACCTTTGCGTATCATTTTAAACAGTACATGATCAAGCGCGCAGACTGCTGCGGGAATCGTGATGACAGGAAGACAGCTCAGCACAAAGACCAGATTTAAAATGATCAGTCTGCCGGTTTCATTCACCAGCAGATACAGGAATTTGCGGATCCCCTTTTCCGGGACTGCGCTTTCCTTCGTTTCATGCAGATCATACTGCCTGTTCAGGATTCCCCGATGCTTCACTTCGTTCTCCCCCCTTCATGCTTTTCTATCTTCAGTTCTTCATGCCTGTCAGTACAATGCCTTCTACAAAGCTCTTCTGTCCGATGATATAGATGACAAGACCGGGCGCAATTGTCATACAGGTCGCCGCCATGGCATAATTCCACTTGGTTCCGAAGGATCCTGTAAAGTTCGTAAGTCCGATGGCGAATGTGGTCTTGGTCATGTCATTGATATAGATCAGCTGCTGCAGCAGATCATTCCACAGCTGTATGAACAGCATCAGGATGACTACGGTAATGGCCGGACGGATCGCCGGTACAATGATGGTCCAGAGCGTTCTCATCCTGGAGGCACCGTCAATTTCCGCAGCTTCGTCCAGTTCCTTCGGAATCGTTGTGATGAACTGTCGTACCAGATAGATGTTGAAGAAACCGCCGCCGGTAAAGTACGGCAGAATCAGCGGCCAGTAGGTTCCGCCCAGATGGCAGATTCTGGTCCAGAACAGGTACAGCGGGATCAGCGTAACCATTCCCGGCAGAAGGATGGTGCCGACGCAGAGGGTGAAGATGATTTTTTTCCCTCTGAATCTGAGTCTTGCAAATGCATAGCCGCAGAAAATGGCGGTAATCGTACCTGCCGTTACGCAGGGCACAATCAGTGTGAATGTGTTCCTGAAATACAGCCAGTAGTCAAAGGTCTCCAGTGTTGTTGCATAATTGCTCCAGAGCCATTCTTTGGGCAGAATGGACGGCGGATATGCATATAATGTACCATTGCTCATCAGTGAAGAGCGAAAGATCCAGTACAGCGGCAGCAGCACGAGAACGGCTGTAATTGCCAGCACGGCTGTGGCAACGCCTGAGCCGATTCTTTCATTTACTTTTTTATTGCTGAGTTTTCCAGCCTGATTCGTATTCAAAGTCTTACTCTCTCCCATCACAGATCTACCATGCCTTTCGTATTATTCTCCATCTTCTTCATAGAACAGCCAGCTCTTCGATGACCTGAACAGAACCACGGTGAAGATACCGACCAGTACAAAGAAAATTGCCGCATAGGCTGCTGAATATCCGAGCTTATATCGTTCAAACGCATATTCATAGATCAGATAGGACAGGAACATGGACGCATTCTGCGGTCCGCCGTCCGTAATTGCCAGTGCCGGTGTTACGACCTGCAGATTGGTAATGAGCGCCATCAGCAGATTGTAGAATATGATCGGTGAAATGGACGGCAGTGTGATGTAGCGGAATCTCTGCCAGTAGGAAGCGCCGTCGATCTGGGCCGCTTCGTGATAGACTCTTGGTACATTCTGCAGGCCTGCCAGAAAGATGACAATCAGATTGCCGCTGCACCATACTGCAATAAGTGCCAGTGACGGCAGCACCTGTCTGGGGCTGTCAAGGAACTGCATCGGTGCGCAGCCCATACTTCTTAAAAGGAAATTGAACAGTCCGTAATTTACTTCATAGAGCCATTTCCATGCGGTGAAAACACCGATTGCCGGCAGCATGTATGGAATAAAGAAAACGGCGCGCCAGAAAGTACGTGCCGGTACTTTCATGTTCAGCAGCATCGCGATCACCAGTGAATACAGAAGGGATCCGATTACCGTAATGAATGCATATACCAGCGTGGCCTTAAGAGACGGCCAGAAAGACATATCATGTGTGAAGATCTGAATATAATTTGAAATTCCCGCAAACTTCGGTGCAGTCATTCCGTTCCAGTCAAAAAAGCTTAAGATAAATGCTGCCAGCGTCGGCAGGTAGCTGATGAAGGTAAGTCCCAGGAAGGCCGGAATCAGGCACAGATACGCTGTCATCTCTTCTTTCCTTGTGGCGGAAGATCTTTTTTCCTTCTTTGTAATCCCCTTATTTCTGCTCATATCGTTTATGCCTTTCCCAGACAATTCTCCCAATGATCTGTCAGGCTGTCATCCCGGCGTTCCTGCATTCTGCCTGCAGGGACACCGGATAACAGTAACCTGTTTTACTGATTATTCTCTGTAAAGATACCGTTCAGTTCGTCATAATATTCATCCATTGCCTGCTGTGCAGTCTTATCACCGGTCCATACATAGGACAGTGCTGTTGCAAGTGAAGTATTGAATACATCTGTTCCTGCTACGGTATACCATGCAGTAGACTTGGAATTGTTCTTGGCATAATCCACAACTGCGCTCTTATAGGTATCGTGATCCGGGAAATTCGGATTGTTGATCCACTTGTCGGTCAATGTGGAATCTGTATACCACTTGTCCAGAATCGGCATCCATGTACCTGCTTCAATCAGACTCCAGGAGTTTTCTTCCTGATAGTACCATTTCAGCCATGTCATTGCTTCTTCAGGGTGCTTTGTTGTAGCAAATACAACATTCGGGCCGCCTGTGCAGATGGTTACCTTATCCTTGAAGTAAGGAAGTACGCCAACGCTGTACTTGAACTTGGCATCAGGTCCTAAATATGTGCCGACATTCCATGCACCGTCTGTTGCCATGACTACCTTCTCTGATCCCAGAGATGTGCTCAGTGCCTGTGATGCATCGCTGATCGGAGGTGCACAGTGGTATTTCAGAGACAGATCTGCAACTGCCTGAATGGCATCTGTTGCTTCCTTCTGGTTGATGATGCAGGTCTTGCCGTCTTCGCTGTAGAAGCCGCCGCCATTACTCTTGCACCATACTTCGAGCTGCCAGGGAAGTGTATTGACTGTACAGCCGTATACATCAACATTGTTGGGATCGAACTTCGGGCTGAGTGCATTGTTGCCGTTTACATCTACGGTCAGTTCCTGTGCTGTCTTTACGAAATCATCCCATGTCCAGGCCTTGTCTGCACTTGCCGGAGGTGTCACATCAGAAATGTTGAGACCCTGTTCATCGCAGACTTTTTTCAGAAGATCCTGATTGTACCAGAGATTCAATACTTCATTGGCTGCGGAATAGGCAACCGGCTTATCCTGATACTTGAATGTCAGGGAATCGAGCGGTTTGGACTCGCCTTCACCGTACATGCTGCTGATGTCTGCCAGCAGTCCGTTCTTTGCAAATGTCAGTGTTCCTGCTTCACTCATGATGGCGGTATCCGGAAGTGTTCCGGCAGTTGCCATGGTATTGAGCTTGGAAATGTAATTATCGTAGTCAATCTTGAGTACTTCGACTTCGATCTTATCCTGAGATGCATTGAATTTGTCTGCTACCTTCTGGCAGGCTGCTGTTTCTGTGTCATTGCCCCACTGTGCATAGGTGATCTTGACCTTGTCTGCGCTGTCAGACTTAGCTGTGGCATCCTCTGAAATGGAAGCCGAGCTCTCTGCTGACTGTGCGTCCTCCCCGACTGACGCTGATGTTCCTGCAGAGCCGGACGACGACGTCGATCCGCACCCCACGAACAGACATGATGTTGTCATCAGGACAACAGACAGTAAACCTGATATTACCTTTCTTCTCATAACACCCTCTCCTTCTCTATTAAACTCAACACACGCAATGTGTGATGGTTAGCTGATTACCGCATTCTGCCAGACGAGCATTTCTCCCTCGCCTCTGTTTCCCCACATTCCATAAGGTACCGCATAGAGCTGCACGCTCTGTCTTACGAATCTCGGGCTTCCGTACAGCCGCCCCTCATCCGAAAGTCTGTTGCTCAGTCGCTCCCCCTCATATTCCAGTGCCGGCAGCTGTCCCATCAGCTGCGGCGGAAACGGAGCCTTTCTGATCCCTGTATCTGTCCTGACATAGATTCCTGACAGATGGTCTCCGTTGTCCTTTTTTTCCAGACAGTAGATGCAGGGGCCATATTCCAGGGCCAGCTTTCCTGTATCTGCTCTTACGTCATCATGTGCGCTCATCCATCTGGGTCTGATATGAAAATCAATCTTAAGTTCGCAGATTTCTTTTCCCGGCATGACCTTCATGTAACCGCCCTGTTCCTCACAGGATACCCTCTGTCCGTTCACGGTCAGCTCCGGTGACACTGCATAGGAAGGAATCCTGATATAAAGAGGAATTCCGGGTCCCTTCTGCCTGAAGCTCATCGTCACTGTTCCGCTCTGCAACAGCTGTGAATCCATCTTAAGGTGTATATCCGTTGTCCCGATCCTGTCTTCCAGTTCACTGGAAATGAACTGCTGAATATATAACCCGTCTGCACTCTCCGCCATGATATACTGCCCCAGAGATGCCAGTGTCCTGGCCACATTCGGCGGGCAGCAGGCAACAGAGAACCATTTCTGTCTGACCGGTTTTACATGTGCCATGGAAGTATGTTCCGTACAGAACTGCGGTACAACTTCCAGCGGATTCACATAGAAATAACGGTCTCCGCTCTGGCTGATCCCTGCCAGCACCGTGTTGTACAATGCCCGTTCCACGATGTCATAGTAGGAAGCCTCATGCGTTAAGTTGCACATTCTCTGCCCGAACATCATCAGTCCGATGGATGCGCAGGTTTCGCTGTAATTGGTCGTATTCGGAAGATCATAATCCGTTGTGAACCGTTCCAGGAAGCCGCTGCTGCCGATAGATCCTGTAATGTACATCTGCTTCTGTGTCAGGTTGTCCCAGAGACGTCTGCAGGCTTCAAGAAGTTTCTGATCGTCATTCTCCGCAGCCAGATCTGCCATCGCGCTGTACATATAGACAGCTCTTACAGCATGTCCCTTTGCCTTTGTCTGTTCCACAGGCGGTTCGTCCGCCTGCATGTATGCCAGGTCAATATTCCCGAATTCCGGAAAAAACTCCGTCTGATGATTTCTCCGCTCCATCTCCTGTGCAAAGTAATTCGGCTTTTTACCTCTCTGCGCAATGAAATAGGTTGCTGTATCCAGATATCTCTTCTCCCCCGTGCACCGGTACAGTTTCACCAGTGCAAGTTCAATTTCCTGATGTCCCGGATAACCGTGAATCTGGCCTTCACCGGTTCCGAAGGTTCTGCAGATCAGATCTGCATATTTCATCGCAATCTGTAAAAGCGCCCGGTCTCCCGTAGCGTCTGTATAGGCAACGGCTGCCTCGATCAGGTGTCCTGCGCAGTAGAGTTCATGTCCTTCCATCAGGTTAGTGTAACGTTTACCCTTGTTGGCAAAAGAAAAGAACGTATTGAGATAACCGTCCTCCTGCTGTACCTTTCCAAGAAGTGCAATCACATTCTCAAGATCTGCGCGGAATGCATCCCCGCTTCCGTTTGCCACTGCATAGGATGCCGCCTCAATCCATTTGTATAAATCAGAGTCTTCAAAAACGACTCCCTTTCGTTCGCCTTTCTGCTCCCCTGCTGCAATTCTGAAGTTCTGCATACAGTATGTCGGATCAGCCCCTTCTGCTCTGTCATTCAAAATATCCCACTGATACGGAATTACTTTTTCCGAGATCAGTCTGGCATATCCGCCAAACAGTTCATCTGTAATCCGGATTTTTTTTAAGTCTACAGGAACCAGCCTTTCTGCCATTTCTCTCCCTCGTTTATAGGTTATCGTTTACCTTTGATATTATGAGAATATCACTTTCCCTCTGAAATGTAAATACATATTTTGAATTAATTTGTTTTATCTGCACACCTTATATCGCAATATTTTCGTTTTAATGTGCATGTTGCACATACATTTTCCTGTCATGTATTCATTTTCCCTGTGTTTTTCTGTAACGTTTACCCTGCAGAGTTTCCTGCACCTTGCCACTGAAGTCTTTATGGTATAGAATCAGTTTAGCATATATTTTTTTCAGGAGGCTTTCCATGGCAAACATGAAGGATATTGCAGAGCGCGCCGGCGTATCTGTGACGACTGTATCCAAGGTTCTAAATCATCAGGGTAACATCAGTACCGAAACCTCACAGCTGATCCGCTCTATTGCAAAAGAGCTTGATTATATTCCGAATCTGTATGCCAGGAATCTGAAAAGCGGTACCAGCCGCGTTCTCGGGATCATTACAGAAGACCTCAGCGTATTCAATGCAGGCCCTGTAATTGACGGGATCGGCGCCCGCTGTGAAGAAGCCGGCTATCATTATATTCTGGAAAATCTGCGTATCAACACACTGAAAATAGACCCGGAAACGCATGCCGACGAATATAATTCCATTGTCAGCGAATCCATGGATTTTATGAAGTCCATGCAGGTCGACGGGATTATTTTTCTGGGATGCCACTCGCATCATGTCATGTCACTGCCGGAGATCCGCGGCACCAGATTTGTCTGCGCCTATTGCAGCGCGGATGATGCGTCCATTCCTTCTGTCATGTATGATGACCACAAGGCAGGCTATGATGTTGCCACCTTTCTGATCGGAAAGGGGCACCGCAGAATCGGCACTATCTGCGGACCGCTTCACAGTATTCATTCTGTAAACCGGCTGGACGGATTTCAGGAAGCGCTCTTTGATCATGAGCTTCCCTATAATCCTCATCTTACGGTATTCGGGGACTGGGAACGGGACTGCGGCTATACGCTCGCACAGAAACTGATTGACCAGAAGGTGACTGCCATCTTCTGTCAGAATGATATCATGGCCATGGGTGTACTGGATTATTGTGTAAAAAACGGGATTACCGTCGGAAAAGATCTGTCACTGATCGGTTTTGATAACCGGGATATCAGCAGCGTCTGCCGTCCTGCGCTTTCCACAGTAAGCCTTCCGCTGCATGAAATCGGATATAAGGCAGCAGACCTTCTCATGGAGGCAATCGCTGATCACGATTTCTCTGCAGAGAATATCCTGCTGCCCTGTAAGATTGTGGAACGTGATTCTACTGCTCAGATACTCTGAACACTGTCTTTTTCTACCAGGTGTCCTTCTACTATCAGCACACCTTTTCTGTAATTCTCACCATTGATCTTATGGATGACATTGCGCAGGGCCTTTTTGGCCATCTCACGCATGTCGACTTCATACGTTGTAATCTCCACGTCACACAGTCCCGGAAACAGAAAATTATCATATCCGGTTACCGACACATCCTGCGGGACTCTGATTCCCTGATCCTCAAGTTTATGAATCAGCATGCTGGCTGCCAGATCAGAATTGCAGACAAATGCAGTCGGCATTTCTTTCGGAAGCCTGAAATACGCCGCCGGATCCATTTCTCCGGTTGCCAGATCTCTGTCATCAATTACCCAGTCTCTGCGGACCTGCTGATGATGTTCCAGGATCGCCTTCGTATACCCGAGGTAACGGTCTGTAATTGAACCTGTCGCCAGTACGGTTCCGACATAGGCAATACTCTGATGCCCTTTTTCAAACAGATAATTGGTCATGTAATAGCCGCCGTTAAAGCTGTCCGAAATCACACAGTCCGAGTTTCTCCTGTTGTCTGTAAAATCAAGATACATGGATGGGATTCTGCTGCCGGTCCGGAGTGCTTCCAGGTATGTCTCCTCCAGCCGTCCGATCACTATGTAGCCGTCTACTTTTTTCTCTTTTACAATCTTGGGAAGAATCAGCGAATTCTCCATTTCACAGCTGATTTCCTCCAGCATGGAAAAGCTCTCGTTCACAATTGCTTCAGAAGCCACTTTCTGGTACATCTGTGCATAGAAAGAGCTGTATTTTCCAAGGAAACGTTCTGATATCAGTACGCCGATGTTATAGCTTCTGTGGTTATCATGAAGCTTTCTTGTGGAAAGCGGGATATATCCCATATCATCTGCCATTTTCTGAATCTGCGTTCTGACTTCTTCACTGACGCCCTTCTGCCCCGAGAGCGCCTTGGAAACAGTAACCGTGCTGACATTCATTTTTTTCGCTATGTCGGATAGTCTTACTGCCTTTGCCATTTTCTTTTTCCCCTTTTCTCATAATCTCTTTATTCTGCGATCAGATGAATCAGTTCTGACTGAAAATCTCCCCACATGTTCTTCATCCGGAGTCCTGCATGCATCAGTGTATCCCCGTGCAGCACCTGCTGTGTTCCCTCGATGCGGTAACTTCGCTTCGGATCAAGACCCGGCACACAGACTCTTCTGCTGTGGACATTCGGTCTTCCCATTACCTGCACATAGGTGATGAGAGCTTCGGATTTATCCTTTGCAATCACGCTGTAGCAGTCATAGTAATGGTTCTCCCTGTAGGATGCGATCCGGTAATAATCGCCGGTACGGACAAGGTCATTATATTTATGATAAAGTGCTACCTGTCCCGGAATCTGCGCTCTGTCCGCTTCCGGTATTCTGGTAATGTCAAGTTCATAACCGAAGGTGCCTGCCAGCGCCACATTGCCTCTTGTCTCAAACGGTGTCGTTCTTCCGACCGTATGATTCGGGCAGTCTGATACGTGCGCACCCATTGTGGAGAGCGGGAATAACAGTGCAGTACCCTCCTGAATGGAGAGTCTCTCAATCGCATCGGTATCATCCGAGCACCAGATCTGCGGGCTGTAATAAAGCATGCCGGGATCAAATCTGGCTCCGCCGCCGGAGCAGTTTTCCAGCAGCAGCTGCGGAAATTCCGTCACCAGTTTTTCCTGCAGTTCATAAACCCCGAGCATATATCTGTGACAGAGTTCGCCCTGATTGTCTCTGCCAAGGAACGCGCTTCCAAGGTCTGAAAGCTGACGGTTCATATCCCATTTCACATAAGCGATATTGGTACTGCGAAGGATTGCGGCAACCGATTCGTATACATAGTCGCGGACATCCTCTCTGGAGAGATCCAGTACATACTGATTTCTCATCCGGCACGGTTTCCTGTCCGGAACGGCAATCGCCCATTCGGGATGCGCACGGTACAGATCCGAATCCGGAGAAATCATCTCCGGTTCAAACCAGATTCCGAATTTCAGTCCGATCCGGTTCACTTCGTCCACAAGGTGCCCGAGTCCGCCCCTGAGTTTTTCTTCATTGACTTTCCAGTCTCCGAGACTCGTATTGTCATCATTTCTGTGCCCGAACCAGCCATCATCCATCACCAGCATTTCAATGCCGTCTTCTTTGGCCTGTTTTGCAATGGCAATCAGCTTGTCCGTATCAAAATCAAAATAAGTGGCTTCCCAGTTGTTGATGAGGATCGGACGCTTTCTGTCCTTATAAGGGCTGCGGATCAGGTGATTCCGGTACAGATCATGAAATGTTCGGCTCATGCCGCCAAGACCGTTCTCAGAATATACCATTACCGTTTCCGGTGCCTGGAATGTCTCTCCCGGCATCAGTCTGTACCTGAAGTTCTCCGGATGAATTCCCATGCTGACTCTCAGGCTGTCAAACTGGTTTTTTTCCACCTGTGCCAGAAAGTTACCCGAATATACGAAATGGAATCCATACACACTGCCGCTCTCCTGTGTCGCGCTTTCGGACACCAGTCCGATAAACGGGTGCTCCTGATGAGATGATTCCCCGCGCACGGAAGAAACGCTCTGTCTGCCGTAGCCGATCGTGCGATAGTCCATCTGGCGCTCTCTCGCCCATGAACCGTGCAGCGTCAGCAGGCGGAAGTCTTTCTGTTCCAGATCCAGTGAAAGAGACATCACCTTCGTCAGATACAGCGGTGCTGCAGAAAGATTCTGCAGCTTCGCACTGCGCATAATGGCATCAGAATCCTCGAAGATACTGTAGGACAGCGTCGCCTGCAGCTGCAGTACCGGGTCCAGAAGATCAATTTCCAGTGTTGCGCTCTTTGTCTCTTCTCCAAAGGTCGCCGGGAGTCCTTCCAGCTTCTTCTTGCCTTCAAAAATACGATGCCCGGTATAATAGAACTGCACTGCGCTGTTCCCGTTACTGTCTTCCACACTGACAGCACTTTCTCTGTAGTCACCCACGCCGTTTCCCGGGTATTCCATCGGACAGGAGTCCAGAAACGATCCCCGGTCTCTTCCGTTCTCTGACGGAATGAACGGATTTTCGTCTGTCCGCAGCAGATAGGTCAGATCATCATCACTGACGCTGCTGCCGTAATAGACATGCGTCAGGAATTTCTCCTCATCCGTAATGCCGATACAGTAGCTGCTTCGCAGTGTATCGATTTTAAAGAGCCTGCTGGTCTCATCGTATGTAATCTTCATATATCCTCCGGAATACGCATCGCAATTTTTTTGATCTTCTTACAGTATAAATTTACTTTAATTTTTTTGCAATATATTTATGTTTAGCTTTTTTTACTCTTATTAATGTTTTATCCCTGGCAAAAAAATAAGGCATCTCTGCCTTACTTTTTTCCTGCTGCTCATTCCTCTTTATATTCAATATCCTCAATTGCATTTCCGCTGAGTTTGATGGCTTCCAGAATTTTTTCCTTCTTCCATCCGGTTTCTTCCATCAGCTCTTCTACCGTAACCTTGCGGCGGAGTTCTTCTGCAAGCTCACCTGCCCTGTCCGCCACCTCCTGAACCTTCTTCACAACTTTCTGTCCTCTTGCATCTTCATCAAGATTCTGGGCAATGGCTTCTTCCATGGCGTCCATCATCATTTTGCTCAAAAAGTTATCTGCTTCGGAAGGTCCCTCCATGGCGTTCAGAATCTTTACGCCACGTGTCAGTGCTTCATTCCCGTCTCCGATCAGATCTTCCAGGAAGACGCCCTGTTCCGCATACATTTTGGCAATATCAGGTACCATCGGCAGATAGATCTCAATCAGACGGTTCTGTGCACTTTTATCCCCTGCCATTGCAGAGATGGTAATTCCTTCCTTTTCTGCTGCCGATACTTCCGGCAGTTCTGCAAGGCTTTCCAGATATTCCTGCAGATAGTCTGTCTCTTCTCTTGTCAGATATTCATCGGGATCCACCGGTTCGTCAATTCCGACATTATGTTTTTTCAGATAATCAAAGATCTGATCAAGCTGTGCATCAGTCAGCTGCAGCTGTGCAAACGCATCCTTTACCTGCTGCTCTGAAATGACATTTTTCTGTTCACGCGCAAGACGTGTGACCTTTTCAAGAATCTGCGCAAATTCCTTTTCCTTATTGTTCTCCAATCTCATGACTCCTTATGATTCTTATTTTACATGAACGTGCGTAAAAAGATGATCCTGACAGTATTCATAGTTACCGTTGCACTTCGAACAGAATCTGAATTCCAGATTCGGATCGTCAAGTTCTGTTCTGCCGCAGACTGCACATTTGTGTCTTGGCATGCCGGGCGGCGTCATCTTTACTGCCTTTTTGTATTCCTGCCTGCGCTTTACTTCCTTTGGCCGGTACCTCCAGATATTACGTCTGTCAATCATCAGCCAGTATACGATAAAGTTCAGTACGGATACGATAATAACCACCTTTGTTACCGTACTTCCTGCAAAGAACTCATAGGCAAGGAACGCACCATAGATGATTCCGAGATATTTCATCTTCAGCGGGACGATAAACATCAGAAGTACCATGTCATCCGGGAAGGTTGCTGCATAGGCAAAGAAAATGGACATTGTCACATAGTAAGGAGTAAAGCTGTAGGCAATCAGTGAATTGTAGGTTCCGATCTGCGCCGGTGCCGCTGCCGCATAAAACGCATACAGAAGAAATGCACCGATGACCGAGAACAGAAAACCGCTGAGCAGATACACATTATATCTGAAATCGCCCCAGACCTGCTCCATCTTACGTCCGATCGGGTAATAGAAAAAGACTGCCGTAATCAGGAAAGAGAAAAGATCCATCTGCGGCGGAACCAGAATCCAGGAAAAAAGTCTCCAGATCTGGAACTGGTGAATCACCTGATAGGGTGCAAGCAGAATCACTGTATAAAGCTCACTCGATCCGGCAGCCATTTTAAACACATATCCGATGGCATACAGAACCAGAAGCTTAAGTGTCAGATTTGAAATTGCATATTTACCAAATTTTCGTTCTAAATTGTTCAGCATATTGTCTACCTTTATCCATAATCCAGAGTATTTACTGTGTCATTTTAACATTCACGAAAGCGGTTGTAAACCAGTGCCGGCTTTTTTCACAGGGATTTAAGAATAATATTATATTTGTCAGTAACCAATGTGCGTTGCAATTTACAGACCCTTGTTTTATAATAATCCGGTATGCCAAACAGGCGTTTCCCTTATAAATAGGAAACAAGACCTGCTTTTATACGGAAAATGAGGTTAAATTCTATGATTTCCAAAGACTATACATTAGGTATTGATATTGGTTCCACTACCGTAAAAATTGCGCTGCTTGATCCGGCGCATCAGATCATTTTTTCAGATTACAGACGTCATTTCGCCAACATCCGTGAAACACTTTCCGACCTTCTGCAGGAAGCACAGCAGAAAACAGGAAACATCACACTTCATCCTGTCATTACAGGTTCAGGCGGTCTGACACTTGCCAGGCACCTGGGCGTCCCGTTTGAACAGGAAGTTATCGCCGTATCCACCGCGCTGAAGGAACGTGCTCCCAAAACAGACGTTGCCATTGAGCTCGGCGGGGAAGATGCCAAGATCATCTATTTTGAAGACGGCAATGTGGAACAGCGTATGAACGGAATCTGTGCCGGCGGTACAGGCTCCTTTATCGACCAGATGGCTTCTCTTCTGCAGACAGATGCCACCGGTCTGAATGAGTACGCCAGAAACTATAAATCCATGTACACCATCGCCGCACGCTGTGGTGTATTTGCCAAATCCGATATCCAGCCGCTGATCAATGAAGGTGCAACCAAGGAAGATCTGGCTGCGTCCATATTCCAGGCGGTTGTCAATCAGACCATCAGCGGTCTTGCCTGCGGAAAACCGATCCGTGGCCATGTGGCCTTCCTTGGCGGCCCGCTTCACTTCCTGTCTGAACTGAAGGTGGCATTTATCCGCACGCTTAAGCTTGATGAGGAGCACACCATTGAAGTCAGTGATTCCCATCTGTTTGCAGCCATGGGTTCTGCCATGAATGCAAAGGAAGATGTGCACTACACCATGGATGAAATGGTGGAGAAGCTCTCCCATAAGATTCATATGGAATTTGAAGTGGCCCGTATGGAGCCTCTTTTCCCCACGCAGGAAGACTATACCGCATTCCGCAGCCGTCAGGACCAGTACAAGGTGAAAACCGCGCTTCTGGATACCTATCACGGCAATGCCTATCTGGGCATCGATGCCGGAAGTACAACAACAAAATGTGCGCTGGTCAGCGAGAGCGGTGATCTTCTGTACTCATTCTATTCCAGCAATAACGGCAGTCCGTTAAAGACTGCAATTCATTCTCTCCAGGAAATCTATTCCCTGATGCCGGAGGGTGTACGCATCGCAAGAGCGTGCTCTACCGGTTATGGCGAAGCGCTTCTGAAATCCGCACTGATGCTGGATGACGGAGAGGTTGAAACCATTGCGCACTATAATGCTGCTGCATTCTTTGATCCGCAGGTGGACTGTATCCTTGATATCGGCGGACAGGACATGAAATGCATCCGTATCAAAAACAATGCCGTAGACAGTGTACAGCTTAATGAAGCCTGTTCCTCCGGCTGCGGTTCCTTTATTGAAACCTTCGCCAAATCTCTGAACTTCAGTGTCCAGGATTTTGCAAAGGAGGCACTGTTTGCAGAGCACCCGATCGATCTCGGTACCCGCTGCACCGTATTCATGAATTCCAAGGTAAAGCAGGCGCAGAAGGAAGGCGCCGAGGTTGCTGATATCTCTGCAGGTCTTGCCTACTCCGTCATCAAAAATGCTCTGTTCAAGGTCATCAAGGTCTCCGACGCAAGAGAACTGGGTAAAAATATTGTCGTTCAGGGCGGTACCTTCTATAACGATGCCGTTCTGCGCAGTTTTGAGAAAATCGCCGGTGTGGAAGTCATCCGCCCGGATATCGCAGGAATCATGGGTGCCTTCGGTGCCGCCCTGATCGCCCGTGACCGTTTCAACGAAAACAGAGAATATCAGACCTCCATGCTGAGCATTGAGCAGATCAATGCACTGCAGTATACAACCAGCATGGCTACCTGCCAGGGCTGCACCAATCATTGCCGTCTGACTGTGAATAAATTCACAGGAGGCCGTCAGCACATCTCCGGGAACCGCTGTGAAAGAGGTCTCGGCAAAGTAAAGAACGCTGCCGGTGTACCGAATCTGTTCGAATATAAATATAAGAGGCTCTTCTCCTATGAACCGCTGGAAGAAGAAAAAGCTGTCCGCGGAACTGTCGGTATTCCGAGAGTTCTGAATTTCTATGAGAATTATCCGTTCTGGTTCACTTTCTTTACAAAGCTGGGCTACCGCGTGGTACTGTCTCCCCGTTCCACACATCAGATCTATGAAATGGGCATCGACAGCATTCCGAGTGAATCCGAATGCTATCCGGCAAAGCTTTCTCACGGCCATATAGAATGGCTGATCCGGCAGGGCGTCGACTTTATCTTCTATCCTGCCCTGTTTTATGAACGGGATGAAGTCCCGGGTTCTACAAACCACTATAACTGCCCGATCGTCACTTCCTATTCTGAAAACATCCGCAACAATGTGGAAGCGATCACAAAAGGTGACGTAAAGTTCCGCAACCCGTTCATGGCATTTACGAGTCTTAAGACTGCAACGGAAGCTCTGGTCAAAGAATTTAAGGAACTTCCGGCAAAGGAAATCATGGATGCCGCTTCTGCAGGCTGGGATGAAATGTCCGCTGC
>CAYMBY010000068.1:0-15636 GCA_964388815.1 uncultured Butyrivibrio sp.
TTCCGCCTTTGTACGTACTGATTTCCTGTTTTTCATGATTTCAATACGTATTTTTCTGCGAGTCTGCCTGTTTTCAACCTCTCGGCAGCATGATTTTCCGCCTTTGTACGTACTGATTTCCTGTTTTTCATGATTTCAGTACGTATTTTCTTGTAAGCACACCTGTTCTCAACCTCCCGGAAGCATGATTTTTCCGTTTTGTACGTACTGATTTCTTTTTTTTCATGATTTCAGTACGTATTTTCCTGCGAGGCCGTCTGTTCTCAACCTCTCGGCCGGCGAACTGCATCTCCAAGAAAAGAAAACGCCACGCAGGACGCAAAAGCATGGGTAACAAGCATTAGACAAGTGTTTAAAAGCAGGCTCCGGCCGGCGAACTGCATCCCCAAAACCAGAAATAGCGGTGCTTTCGCACCGCTATTTCCATCTCTGCCTTCATCGCTATCTACATCTTGACTTCCATCTCTGCCTTCATCTCTATTTCCACCGCTATCCCCATCTCGACTTCCATCTTCATCGCTTCAGATCATCCCCACGATCCAGCTCTGCCTGCCGTTTCTGGTAAATACCGGCACCCTTTCAACCGGGGCTTCGATCTCATAGCTGCGGCCGCCTTCGTACTGCCGGCCGTCAAGCGCGGATGTCCAGTCTGCTCCGGAAGGCAGATACACGCTCCGCGACTGCTCCTTCGCGTGGCACACCGGAGCAATGAGCAGGTCAGGCCCGTAGCAGTATTCATCCGTGATTTCCCAGCATGCCTGATCCTGCGGGAATTCATAGAACAGCGCCCGGATCAGCGGATCTCCTGTTTCATGCGCTTCCTTCATCAGCTGCCTCGTATAATCGCGCATCTTCTCCCTGAGACGGATGTACTTCGTCATGATGCTGCAGATCTCTTCTCCGTAGCTCCATACTTCATTTGGCGCGCCGGTTCCTTCATGATCTCCAAGGTCGCCGTAATCCACTGCTTCATAAGGCTGTCTGCATCCGTGTATGCGCATCACCGGACAGAACGTGCCGAATTCAAACCATCTGACCAGCAGCTCACGGAAGTCCGGATCGGATGGCTGTCCTCCGTGAAATCCGCCGATATCCGTCGTCCACCACGGAATTCCGCACAGTCCCATATGGATGCCGGCACAGATCTGCTTGCGGAAATCCTCATAGGTCGACATGATATCCCCCGACCACACGAGCGCGCCGTAACGCTGGCTTCCTGCCCATGCACAGCGGATCAGATTCACAATATCCTTCTGCCCGGCAGCCTTCTGTCCTTCATAGAAGGTCCTTGCATATTCCCGCGGATAGATGTTGCCGACCTTCAGCACCGACCCTGCATGATACCTGTAATTCTCATAATCATAACCTGTGAATTCCGGCTCCGCCTCATCCAGCCAGAAGGTCCGGATCCCGTACGCCGCATAATTCTCTCTGCACTTCTCCCAGACATAGGCGCGCGTCTTCGGATTTGTCGCATCCATGAACACGTTATTCCCATGGAAGCTCATCTGTACGTCCACACCGGAATTTGAGCGCACGAGCAGACCCTTTCTGCGCATTTCCTCATAGTTTTCACTTTCCGTGTCCACCTGCGGCCACACTGACACCATCGTCTCGATGCCAAGCGCATGCAGTTCCTCCACCATTGCCTTCGGATCCGGGAAAAAGCGACTGTCAAAGCGCCAGTCACCGCACTTTGGCCAGTGATAATAATCAATGACCAGCACATCCACCGGAATTCTGCGTCTGTGATATTCTCTTGCCACTTCCAGTACCTGCTCCTGACTGTAATAACGCAGCTTGCACTGCCAGAAGCCAAGACCGTATTCCGGCATCATCGGCACAGTTCCCGTTGCCAGTGCATAGTGATGTTCGATTTCTGCCGGCGTATCTCCTGCGGTAATCCAGTAATCAAACTGACGTGCACACTCGCTGGTCCACTCCGTGGTATTGAGCCCGAAATGAACCTCGCCGATTGCCGCATTGTTCCACAGAAAGCCATATCCGAGACTGGAAACATAAAACGGAATGCTGGCCTGTGAATTGCGGTGCGCCAGCTCCAGATTGCAGCCCTTGAGATTCATCCGTTCCTGCTGATACTGCCCCATGCCGTAGATCTTCTCTTCCGGATTCGAAACAAAAGATGCCCGCAGATAAAAATCTCCGCCGGAAAGTGCCCGGTAATATCTTGCCCGAAGTGACAGCGCGCCGCCGCCCTGCACCTCCTGCAGCAGTACCCTGCCGGTATGATCCACAAATGTGATCTGAAGCGCATTCCCCCAGGCTCTGACGCTCATCTTCGCCGTGACTTTGCCATTCGTGATTTCACCGCTCATACCGTCCGGTGCAATCCGGATGGTGGCGTTCTGTACCTCCGCCTGCGGCAGAAGTGCCGCACTGTCATCCGCAATATCTCCGAGAAAAGAGGCTCTGACCCGCAGGGAATCACTTCCCCAGGGCGTGACCATGACCGTTTCTCCGTTTTCTCTGAACACAAGACTTTCATCTTCTTTTTCCAAAAACAGCATCGGTATACTCCTCCATCCGGCATTTTCCGCCGGCAGATGATCTGTACCCTTCCGGGTGAACGGCACCCTTATTCCTGTACAAATCGGTTATACATATAATACCATTCTTTTTCCGGTACTTCGTAATATGGATAAAAATTTCTGCAAAGATGTGAAAACGGTTTTACATGTCCCGGCTCCGTACGGAATGCAAAAGAATATCCGTCCAGCTGTACCGGTCTGATCCACGCCGCAGGATGCTCTATGTCGCCGTCGAACAGTGTCATCTTGTCGCATACAAGAGTCAGCGGGCCATACATCAGTGCTGCCACATCCGGCGCAGCTGCATCGACAGCCTTGAAATAAAGTTCAAATTCATATGTGATCAGGATCGTATCTCCGTCATTCCATGTACGTTCCAGCGTCATCCAGGTATCCGGATCCGCTGCCGCGTAAGTTTCCACGCCGTTCACATACACCCTGTTTCTGCCCTTTGCCCAGGAAGGCACACGGAAGTGCAGCGCAAATGTTCCCTCCGGACTGCCCGCATCCTTCCCGTGCAAAACAAACCGGATCTCCTTCTCTTTCGGATAAAAGCTGCTGTTTTCAAGGCTCCACCTGCATCCGCCTGCCGCAAACGTAACCGATGACGGCAGATACTGACTCACATACAGATCCTTCCCGTCCCGGTAATACAGCATATTGGAATATTCGGCAACGTCCTGCGGGAAAGTACCCGTACAGCACTGCCATTCGAAGGAAGCCCCGTTCCCGTGAAGTCTTCCGTCCTCTGTGGTCTTCATTCCGCCGTTGATGAAATAATCCGCATAATACATTACCTGACCGTCCTGCCTTACCGGAAGCTGTCCGCCGCTTCCGTTGATCAGCATGCGTTCTGCCCAGTCCCCGTACTTTGCATCTCCTGTCAGCGTCAGCAGATAATTGCAGATTTTGAAAACCGCCCAGCAGCAGCAGCTGACTTCGCAGCTTCCCCACTGATCGTCACGGTCTACGGTTCCGTCAGCGAAGTTCTTATAGGTCTTATGCCGTTTGTCTCCATCCCAGTTGGCCTTGAGTGAATCGCCCAGATATCCGTCTTCGTCTGCAAAAAGACATTCTGCCGGCCCGTATCCGCCGGTGGCAAACGTGTGATGCTGCAGGATTTCCTCGCAGGCATTCTCTGCCGCTTCCAGATATTTACGGTTCTTCGTGACAATATATGCCCGTGCGGCACTCGACAGCGCGTTGACATGACTGTAAGCATGCCGTGGTCCGATCTGAAAATCATGTTTTATCAGTTTATCCCAGAAATATATATAGTCCCAGGCCTTTGCCTCCTGCAGATACAGCGCTTCTCCCGTCAGCTGATACGCGCGGTACAGCTGCTCCGGAAGCGTATACCACTCGATCATCCATGGCTCCATGATCTGCAGACCGTCACGGTTAACATTTTTGTTGAACCGCTTTGCACCGTTTTCGGTCAGCATACGGATGTAGTCCGTGGCGGGCTGATAGTCCAGATATTCATACAGATCCAGAAAGCCGCCCATCAGCTTGTCATACACATAGGTGGAATTAATATCCAGCACCTTCACGGATTTCCGGGCGCACTCGCCCCAGCCGTCCGCCAGAAGAACTGCTTTTTTCCTGAGTCTCTCATCTCCCGTCTCCAGATAGAGCCTTGCAAAGGCTCCCAGCTGCTGCCCGAACGTACTGGCATTATCACCGTACCATCCGGCAAGTCCGTCCGCATGATCCGGAATATCCGCAAGCCTGCGGAAATAGTGCAGCAGATCATCATTATCAATCCGCAGATAGGTTTCGATCAGCTCTGCGCGCTGATATTCCCAGTGACTCTGCGTCAGTTTCACATCCCTGTATCTGAAATTTTCAAGTAAGCTCATACGTTTTGATTAACCTTTCACAGCGCCGATCATGACGCCCTTTTCAAAATACTTCTGAATAAACGGATAGACGCACAGAATCGGAAGCGTAGATACGATGATGACCGCATATTTGACCTGATCTGCGCTGGACTGTCCGTATCCGCCCTGTACACCGCCGTTGCCGCTTGCAAATGCCTGATTGAGCAGCAGAATATCCCGCAGTACGATCTGCAGCGGTGCATTATCCTGTTTGCTGTTATAGATCAGGGCATTGAAATAGTCGTTCCAGTGGAATACCGCATAGTACAGAATCAGAACGGAAATTACCGCTTTGGACAGCGGCAGCACCACCTTCATGAAATAGGTAAAATGCGAGCAGCCGTCCAGTACCGCTGCTTCATACAGATCATCCGGAATGGAATTCTGTATAAACGTTCTGGCGATAATCAGGTTATAGGTATTGATCGCAACGAAAACGATCAGGATCGTCTTCGTGGAAATCAGATGCAGTGCACTCACGGTCATATAGGTCGGTACCAGTCCGCCGCTGAAGAACATGGTAAAGACAAAATAGAACATGACGCCGTTTCTTGCCTTGAAATCCTTACGTGAAAGCGCATATGCCGCCGGCATGGTAATCACCATGTTCAGCGCGGTTCCCGCCACAACATAGAGAATCGTATTGGCATAGCCCTTCCAGATTCTTGCATCCTGCAGAATCTGTTCATAGCCGTAGAATCTGATATCTTTTGGCCAGAACGTGACCTTTCCGAGATTTACCAGATTACTGTTACTGATGGATGCAATCACTACAAACCAGAGCGGATATGCGATAATCAGAAAAATCATTATACTGAGTATCATGACCACTGCGCCGAAGATCCGGTCCGACCAGCTGCTGCATTTTACCGGTCTGTTTTTTACTGCTGTCTTTGTCATAGTCAGTTCACACCTTTCCCGAAATCATGTTTACATCAGCCCTGTTCCCGTTGCCTTCTTGGACAGGTAATTCGTCAGCAGAAGGAATACAAAGTTGATGGCCGTATTGAACAGGCCGACCGCTGCACCGAATGAAAACTGCGATGACTTGATGCCGACCGTATAGACATACGTGGAGATAACCTGCGAAGCGCCGAGGTTAAGACTGTTCTGCATCAGGAAGACTTTATCAAAGCCGACATTCAGGATATTCCCCATATTCAGGATCAGCAGGATCATGATAGTCGGCAGAATCGCCGGGAAATCAATATTCCACATGGTCTGCCAGCGATTGGCACCGTCAATTTTGCAGGCATCATAGAGCTGCGTATCCACGGAAGAAAGTGCTGCGATAAAGATAATGCTGTTCCAGCCCATGGACTGCCACACGCCGGTCAGTACATACAGCGGAACGAATGCGGATTCCTTGCCCAGAATATTGACGTTTTGTCCGACCAGATGAATCGCCTTCAGAAAGTTTCCGACAACGCCGCTGTCATTTGCAAATAATATGTTGATCATGGAGACCAGTACTACAACCGAAATAAAATAGGGAATATAGACTGTCGTCTGCACGATTTTTTTCCATTTTGTATTTCTGATCTGATTGATGATCATGGCCAGAATGATCGGTGCGGGGAACCCCACAACGATACTGGTCAGTGCGATGATAAATGTGTTGCGGAGCGTGGGAATGAACATCGGACTGTCGAAATACTGTCTGAAGTATTTAAAGCCTTCCCATTTGCCGCCTGTAATTCCCGAAGTGAAGCTGTAATCCCGAAATGCCAGCTGTACGCCGTACATCGGGACATAACAGAATACAAAAATATAAATGATTCCGGGCAGAAGCATCAGCCACAGCTGCCAGTTATGCGACCAGTATCTTTTCATCCGTTCGCCTGCATTAAGTCCTGTTTCGTCTGTTTCCCTGTTTTTTCCCATATCAAGTCCTCTCAGATGGTTCCGTCAATAAAAGCGGAGTACCCCCGCAGCATTGCATATGATGCCGCTCTGCTGCAGGAGCACTCCGCCGCATGTTACATGTTACCGCCGGTCAGCCGGATATTCTCAGTTGGAAGCTGCCGTGCTGGCACTGCCGGATGCTGAACTTCCTGCCGATGCGGTCTTCATGGTCTGAAGATACTGATCAAATGCCTTCTGACGGATCTGAAGCACAGTATCAAGGCCTGCATCCTGAACACTCTTAACATAGGCATCCCATGTGGAATCGATATCCTGTTCCCCTGTCATCCAGAGTGACCACTGGTTATCAATAATGCTGGTGATGTTCGCCTGTGTTACAGCAAGTGTATTAAGGTCATCTGCAGAATATTTCATGAACATCTGCGGATAGGTATCGCTCTCTGAAGCCTTTGCCAGAACATCTGCATAGGTCTCACGTTCTTTTAAAGCATTGTCCATATCCGGAGCCATATCGATCTGTGTATCTCTTCTGATGTACATTGGTCCGTTATCAGCAAATGCATTGGTCCACTTCCATGTACCTGCATCTACGGTAGAATCCAGCGGATCACATACCTTGAAGCTGTTGTCTCCGGTCTTCTCCACGCACTTGTCCGTAATGCCGCCGAAGAGTACCTGTACACTGTTCGTTGAATCATAGAACTGATCCAGGAACTTCATGGCTGCGGGGATATTCTTGCACTTTGAACTGATGCAGACTCTGTTACCGGACATGTTCAGTCCTGTATAGTCATTTCTCCATCTGGTATCATAAGTTCCCTTTGCGCAGTCGATATCATAGTCAAGTGCCGGAACAGGAACATACTGGCTGGAAAGCTTGTTGCCGAATTTATCTGTTTCTTCCCATCCGAATACACAGCCGACAACTGCATTTCCGCTTTCATCTCCTCTGGAAAGAGACTGGAATGCAGAATAATCATTGGTCAGTGCATTCTCATCAATCAGGCCCTTGGAATACAGGTCTGCAATATATTTCATGAACAGCTTGTATCTCTCATCCACTGCATAGTTCTTGATCTTGCCGTCTTCAGCAAAATAGGCATCTGTGCCCCAGTCGGTTGTCTGAATGCCAAGAGAGCCGATCAGATTGGTCAGTGAATATGCACTGTTGAAGAATGCATCGTTTCCGCCGTATGCATTGTAGTCCAGCGGGATTTCATCATTCGGATCCCCGTTTCCGTTGGCGTCCTTTTCCTTGAACTGCTCCAGAACATTCTCAAATTCTGTATAGGTTGTGGGTACCTTCAGTCCCAGATTGTCCAGCCAGGTCTTGTTGATGAACATGACTGTATTGGTGGCCGGCCATTTGCCCTGGAACTTGGGAAGTCCGTAGATCTGTCCTTCCGGTGTTGTTGCCAGAATCTTTGTGTCCGGTTCTTCATCAAACATTGCCTGAATGTTCGGTGTATCTGTTGCATTGATATACTGTGTCAGATCTGCAAACAGTCCGTTGTACTGTGTATAATCAGAATCCGTTGTCCCGTTAAAGACAAGATCCGGAATATCCCCGGAAGCAAATCTTGTTGACTTTACGGTATCCCAGTCCGCACGGATGACTTCCCATTCCACGTCAACGCCTGCCTTGTCTTCCATCTCCTGCAGCCACTTCATTTTGGTCACATCCTCTGTCAGCGGATGTGCGATGAAGAGTGCCTTCAGTTTTGTCTTTTCTCCTGCCACCGTACTTGCTGCCGCAGTCTCACCTGAAGCGGCGCCTGAACCTCCTGCTGTTGCATCGGAACCTGCCGTACCGGAAGAAGCGCTTCCGCATCCCGCAAGTGTTCCAGCCAGCATTGCTGCTGACAGTATCACGGATAAGAATTTCTTTTTCATGTATACCCTCCTGTCGCGTACTGCGACATTTCCGGAATCTTCCGGAATGACACCATTTTCTGCTTCCTCAACAACGTGCACGATGTTTTTTCTGAAAGCGTAACCTTAACACATTGCACAAATATCTTCTCCTCTTCGGGTTCGTATCTGTGCAACTTTGAACAATACTCAGATTATCATTTCCCGGAAGGTGCGTAAATATCACATAGATCGATTCGGTGTCGTTTTTTCTTCTCTTTACATTTGAACACCACTTTTCGTTATTTTCGTTGTAAAGTAGAGTCAGTTATTGTATATAATTGTTTATACAGTTAATAAATCAGTTCTGTTTTTATGCATAATGCTTTAGTTTCAGAGCTGTTTTGTTCAGTGTCTTATGTTTAAAGTGTTGTATTTCTACATTAGGTGTCAGAAAGGAATTTTCAGATGAAAACAATGCTGTTTTCCAAAGAAAAACCGCTGCATTATCTGCGGACCGGAAAGTTCAAGGCACTTTCCTCAGGCTGGAAGCATGAACGCTTCCCTCTGGATATTGATTATGAACTGATCGTAATGACGGAAGGAACTTTATATCTGCGCTATCAGGATGAAAATTTTACCGTTAAGGAAGGCGAATATCTGCTGCTGCCGCCCAGCACTTCCTTCCGTGAAGGTTTTAAGGAATCCTACTGTTCCTTCTACTGGATGCACTTTGCTGCAGATCCGTCATCCTTTCCGCTGTGTGTCACTTCCGATGAGCAGGCGCAGAAGTACGCAGAGCATGCCATCCGGATCCCGCAGACCGGCAGCATTCCGCGTCCGGACAAGCTGGTCGTACAGATGAAGCAGCTGCAGGATGTCGTCAAAAACAGATATCCCCAGATATCTCTGGATGTCATGGCGACCTGCGTGGTAACCGAACTGTTCGGAGAACTGTTTCTGGGCAGTACCTCCGGGCAGGATCCGGCGGATCGCAAGCAGATCTATCTGGATATCATCGATTACATTCAGACGAATATTTCCAGAAATATCCGGATCTCCGAAATTGCAGATGCCTTCGGATATAATCCCAAATATCTTTCACACCTGTTTGCCGAGCTGCGCGGAATCCCGCTCAAACAGTTCATTTTAAGTCAGAAGGTGGATGCAGCGAATTTCATGCTGTCAGATAATGATAAGGCGGTTACGGAAATTGCCGCGGAACTTGGGTTCTCCGACGTGCACAACTTTGCCCGTACCTATAAAAAAATCACCGGGCTTACACCCAGTGAATATCGAAATGCATTCGCAAAACGAATGCTCTATCATGTATAGTGCCGGCAGCGGGACTTGAACCCGCACGCCCTTGCGGACAACAGATTTTGAGTCTGTCTCGTCTGCCATTCCGACATGCCGGCAATCGGTACAACTGTTATATAGTATCATAACCGATTCGCAGAATCAAGAAAAAATGCAGAGTGCGTATGCAAAGATGTGTACACCGCACTCTGCTTTTTTTAACGGAACAGTTCTTCCATCTCCGTGATCAGTCCGTCAAACTGATCCAGCGCATCATCAATCGGTGCAGGGCTGCTCATGTCAACGCCTGCGATCTTCAGAAGGCTGATCGGATCCGTACTGCTGCCCGAACTTAAGAACTTCAGGTAATCCCTGACAGCCGGCTCGCCTTCCTTCAGAATTCTGGTTGCAAGAGCGATCGCCGCAGAAAATCCGGTTGCATACTGGTACACATAGTAATCATAGAAGAAGTGCGGGATTCTCGCCCATTCTCCTGCAATCTGCTCATCCACCACCATTTCATCGCCGTAGTACAGGCGGTTAAGATCATAGTACATCTCATTCATGCGGTCAGCTGTCAGCGTTTCTCCATGCTCCACAAGCTCGTTGATCTTCAGTTCGAATTCAGCGAACATGGTCTGACGGTAAAGTGTGGTGCGGAACTGATCCATAAAGTAGTTCAGAAGATAGGCACGCTTCTTTTTGTCCTTTGTTTCCGCCAGCAGCTGTTTCATCATCAGCACTTCATTGCAGGTGCTTGCAACCTCTGCAACGAAAATCACATAATCCGAATAGATCACGGGCTGATTCTTCATGGACAGGTAGCTGTGCATGGTATGTCCTGTTTCGTGAATCAGTGTAAACTGGCTGTTCAGATTGTCTTTATGGTTCAGCAGGATATACGGATGCGGACGTGCTCCGCCGGAGCTGTACGCACCGCTTCTTTTTCCTTCGTTTTCATAGACGTCCAGCCAGCGGTTTTCATAGGCCTGTCTGACCACTCCTGTATATTCTTCTCCGAGCGGCTTTATTGCCTTGAAGACTGCTGCTTTGGCCTGCTCAAAGGAGATCTTCTCATCTGCATCCGGCACGATGAAATTGGACAGATCATACATGTGGAGCTCATCCACACCCATCATCTTCTTACGAAGCGCCATGTAACGGTACATGGAATGCATATGCTGATGAACGGTATCGATCAGATTATGATATACGCTGACCGGAACCTGTGTCGCATCGAGCGCCGCCTCCAGATTGCTGCCGTATTTTCTGGCCCTGGCATAGAAACTCTGCTGCTTGGTATGCGCATCCAGAATGGTGGCAGACAATGCCTCGTGTGCCTTCCATGTCGCATAGAAGGTCTCAAATGCATTTTTTCGAAGCACACGGTCATCGCTTTCCATCATCATGCCGTAAGTGCCCTGTGTCAGTTCGTGTGTCTGCCCGTTCTGATCTGTCACGGACGGGAATTTCAGATCCGCATTACGGAAAATGGAGCCGATATTCTCCGGGCCTTCCGCCATTTCCTGCGTTGCTGCAAGGAGCTGTTCCTCTGCAGCAGATAAGGTATGCGCCTTTCTGCGCCTTACCACATCAATCGCATGGCGGTACAGTTCCAGAGCGTTCTGCTCCCGGTAAAAACCTTCCAGCTTTTCTTCCGGAATCTCCATGATCTCTGCATCCGCAAATGCCGCAGCGCTCTGTATTCCGACGTAAAGTCCTGTCATTCTGCCTTTTCTGGCCTGATTCTCATTATTGCCGAGATCCTGATCTGCGGCAAGTGATGCATAACCGAAAAGTTTCTCCACAAGGAGTGAAACTTCCTCTGTCTTCCTGTACCAGTCAAGAAGCATCTGTGCACTGTCTCCGAGATGCCCTTTGAACTTATCGATTTCTGCCGGCAGTTTTTCTGCCTTTGCCGCATCCTTTTCCCATTCAGAAACTGAACTGTATATATCCTCCAGATTCCATGTATACTCTGCCGGAACTTCGCTTCTTTTTAAAATTTTCTTTTCTTCCACTTGCTTCCTCCTGTTACCACGATTGAAATGCCTTACCAAGTGCCTGACGCAGTTTCACCGGATCAATCGGCTTTACCAGATATTCTGTCATGCCGGCATCTCTGCCCTTCTGCATGGCATCTGCAAACGCATCTGCGGTCATCGCCAGAATAGGGATCTGCGCCGCATCAGGACGTCTCATCGCTCTGATGATTCTGGTGGATTCATAACCGTTCATCACCGGCATCTGAATATCCATCAGAATTGCATGATAATACCCCGGCTCAGATTTTGCAAACATATCTGCTGCAATTCTTCCGTTTTCAGCACAGTCCACCGTCACACCGAAGTGATTCAGAATGCGGACGGCAATTTCCGTATTGACCGGATTATCTTCTGCCAGAAGAATATGTCCGGACAGCTTCACATCCGCTGCCTTTCTGTCTTCTGCCTCTTTTTCTGCAAAGTTCTCATACGCCGGATCTCTTGCCGCATCCGGGAACACAATACTGCATCTGACCGTAGTTCCTTTCCCCAGCTCACTTTCCACTTCCAGTGTACCGCCCATCATGTCCACAATCTTTTTCACGATTGAAAGCCCGAGGCCCGTTCCCGTACTGCCCTTTGGCCTGTCCGGATTGCTGTATTCCTGCGAAAAAGGGTCAAACATATGCGCCTGAAATTCACGGCTCATACCGATTCCCGTATCCTTTATCTCAAACGAATATAATACCTTGTTATCTGCAAGATCCTTACTGCATGAAATATAGCTGACCGTTCCGCCCGGCGGCGTATATTTGACCGCATTGGAGATCAGGTTCAGAATGATCTGATTGATCCTCGTCTTGTCCGCCACGATGATTCCATGATTCTGTCTGGCGGAAATATAACATTTGAGTCCCTTTTCTTCACACATGGTTTCAATAATGTTACGGATATTGGCCGAATGCTCTTCATAGGTATACGGCTCCGGATTCAGCTGAATCTTGCCGCTGTCAATCTTGGAAATATCCAGCACATCATTGATCAGACTCAGCAGAAAGACATTGGCCGATCTGATCTTATCCAGATCATTCCTCAGCTTTTTCTCATCATGGATATCTTCATAGGCAAAATCCGTGATGCTGCTGATGATACTGATCGGTGTTCTGATATCGTGACTGATCCTGGATACAAACTCTGTCTTGGCGTTGTTCGCCATTTCAAGTGCATGCATGGCCTGTGCCATTTTCTCGCGTACTTCCCGCTCATGCTCATAGATATCTGTCATATTGGAGTGCAGGAACACAATAATATCCCGCTTCTCATCCAGGTAAAAAATATCACACTTCATTCTCTTTCTCGGATATCCGGGAATTGAACGGTCCTTCTCGCTTCCCGTATAAAAAATGGAATAAGAGCCGGACGCCATAAGATTCGATATAATATTTTCAATCTCATATTTTTTCCGGAGTTCCATCTTCTCATCCGGTGTGACGTACTTCTCTATCGCCGCATCTACAGCTTCTGCATAGTCATGCTCCGCAAACCTGACACTTTCATAGTTATCCGGAGACTTGATGTACATCCTGCCGTTATTCACATTATAATAGGCAACCGACTCATAATTCTGGTGCAGAACATGCCCCGTAATCTTCCTGTAGATCACACGATCGTTGATATCAGAGGTATAATAAAAAGCCAGCACATCACCGGTAGAAGGATCCTGCAGAAGGACCACTCTCGTCGATACCCACAGAAGCCCTCTGCCGGTTTTTCTCCGGTACTCAAGTGTAATCTCATGCCTGCCTTCCGCATAATTATTCATCATGCCTTCATGTGAACAGGTGCGGATAAAGTATCTGCGTTCCTCCTCATCCGGAATATTCTCGGCAGCAGCCATAAGAATATCCAGTGTCTCACGGTTCTGATTCGAAAGTTCCCGGTTTTCATGAACTGCAGATCTGTATATCTCATCATTTACAGGCTTCTCGTAACTCAGATCGGTATCATTGTTGATTTCCATATTCCTGTCTTTGGTTACATTAAAACATGATACCGCAAGCAGTTCGCCCTGAAGGGCCTTCATCTTCCTGCGTTCCGCCATAAAGGCAATTTCCGCTTCTTTGAACCTGCTGATATCAATCACGCTGCCGATAGCGCGAAGCGGTCTGCCGTTTTCATCCAGAAGATTCCACAGATGAATGCTGTACCAGCCCTTATTTCCGTTCAGTGTAGCCTGTATGCTGCATTTGGCTTCCTGCTCTCCCTGGTCGATCCTGTAGATCATGGCGTTATATTTATCTGCATCTTCACTGCTCATCTGCGCCATATGGATAAAATCTTCCGGAAAATGATCTCTGAATGCCGAGCCATGATTCCGGCTGTCCGGGATCATTATGGTTTCATACCGGTGATCCCCCGGATAATAGGTAAAATGAAATACATCTGAAAATTTCACAAATTCATTAAGCAGGATTTCATTGTAACGGAGCTTGTCCTGGGTCCGGATCAGCTCATCAATATCATAATACGATGTAAAAAAGCGTTCCGTATGCTCATCCAGCTGCTCATGATTGGCCCTCACTGCAAGCCACATATAGGTGCCGTTTCCGGTAAGTACACGACATCTGTAATGCACGATCTGACGTTTCTGTGTCAGTGATGCCTGTACCGTATGCAGCAGTCCCTCTCTGTCATCCTCATACACAGCTTCAATGAAGGACACCCCCTGAAAATGAGTGCGCTGCGTCCTTGATGCATGAATCATCTGATAATAACCGTCATTGAGATATTCCACATGAATTACTCCGTCAGTCAGGTCAAATACCCCTACCCCGGACGGAATCATCTGCAGCAGTTTATTTCTTAACTGTTCGTCAACATTATCCATTTTCAACCACCTCTGGGCAATTCAGACAATTAATCCAATTATATTTATTTTAATTCATCTGCATACAATAAACAAGGCTTCTTACCTGCCGGACTGCTGCCTCCGGGGGTAAAAAGCCTTATCTGTCAGAATATTACTGTTCGAGTGTCTTTACACATTCCTTAAGTCTGCTGATCACCTTGATCTGCTGCGGACAGGCACCTTCACACTGACCACATTCAATACAGTCGGATGCTTTGCCTGACTTCTGCGTTCTCCATGCATATTCACGTCTGGCTTCATCCAGTCTGTCATAGATCAGATACTGGTTCATTGCTGTAAAAATGTCCGGTATGCTGATGTGCTGCGGGCAGCCTTCCGTGCAGTAATGACAGCCCGTGCAGGGAATGGATTCGATCGCATTCAGCGCTCTTTGCGCTTCCCGGATTGTCTCCTGTTCAGAAGCATCCAGAGGTCTGAATTCTTTCATATAGGACAGATTGTCTTTCATCTGCTCCAGATCCGACATTCCGCTGAGTACGGTTATCACCCCGTCCAGAGAAGCTGCGAAACGGATCGCCCAGGATGCAACAGACATTTCCGGATTTTTTTCTTTTAATACCTGCTTTACGGTTTCCGGCGGATTTGCAAGCGTGCCGCCTTTGATCGGCTCCATAATCACAACCGGAACGCCGTGTTTTCTTGCCACTTCATAATTGGCTCTTGACTGTACGCTCGGATTTTCCCAGTCTGCATAATTGATCTGCAGCTGTATGAAATCAACATCCGGATGGCTGGTCAGCAGTTTCTCGAGAAGATCCGGTCCTGCATGGAAAGAAAATCCCCAATGCCGGATCAGTCCCTTTGCCTTCAGCTGCTTCACAAAATCCCAGATATGGTATTCATCATATTTCTCATAATTGCTGCTCTGCAGTGCATGCAGCAGATAGAAATCAAAATATCCTGCGCCGGTTCTTTCAAGGCTCGTATAGAACTGCTGCTTTGCAGATGCCTCATCGGTACATCCCATCCAGGCATTGAGTTTGGTTGCCAGGAGATATTTTTCTCTCGGATACCGGTCCACCAGCGCCTTTTTGATTGCCTCCTCTGATTTTCCGTTGTCATATACATAGGCAGTGTCAAAATAGTACAGTCCGGCATCAAGGAACAGATCCACCATCTGTTTCACCTGCTCCACGTCAATTTCCGTCGGATCATCCTTCTGCTTTGGCAGTCTCATCAGACCAAAGCCAAGTTTTGGTACTTCTTTTCCCAGATATTCAGACATTTCACCCTCCAAGCCGAAGCTTTCACTGTTATTTTATTTTTTCCTTCTC
>CAYMBY010000069.1:0-7616 GCA_964388815.1 uncultured Butyrivibrio sp.
GCACCGTTTTCAAGAAGATGTGCGGCAAACGTATGCCGTACCGTATACGGCGTAATGTCCACTTTGATCCCTGCTTTTCCCGCATATTGCTTGAGCAGTTTCCAGAAGCCCTGACGGCTCATGGAATTTCCATCTGAACAGTTCAGAAACAGAACTTCCTCATTATGATCATGCAGCATGGAATCGCGAGCCGTTTTCAGATAATCGAGCAGTGCTTCTCTTGCCTTCTGTCCGAATGGAATCGTACGCTGTTTATCACCCGTACTGCAATTCACACAATTAATCCGGAAATCAAGATCATTTACCTTTAATGAAATCAGCTCACTTACACGCATACCGGTTGCATAGAGCAGTTCCAGCATGGCTCTGTCTCTTTTTCCCTTCAGCGACTGTGCGTCCGGCTGCATCAGCAGCAGATCCACTTCTGCAGGAGTCATGACTGTCGGCAGCTTTTTCTCCACTTTCGGCGCTTTCAGAATCTCTGCCACATCATTTTCAATATTCCCGTTTTCCACCAGATAATGGAAAAAGGATTTGATCGATGCAATATGCCTTGAAACAGTAGCTGCAGCAAAATGCTGCTCTGCCAGTGCTTTCACATATTCTGAAAGGCTGTCCTGTGTAACTTCCTCCCAACGCAAAATTCCCCGGTTGATCAGATAATCCTGCAGCTGTACCAGATCTCTGTGGTAAGAGGAAATGGTATTTTCTGATGTATGCCTTACATTATGCAGATATTCAATAAATTCTCTGATCTCATTTTCCATGTGTTTTGTATACCACTCATTTCAGATCTTTAATAAAGTTCTCTATTCTGTCGAGTCCCTTTGCAATCTGTTCCATGCTGATCGCATAAGAAAGTCTGATATGATCCGGATACCCGAAATCATCACAGGGTATTACTGCTACATGATAATCACTTAAAAGTACCTGTGCAAGATTCTGTCCGTTCTCAATCTTCTGACCCTTGTAAGTCATTCCGAACAGTTCTGACACATCAACAAATGCATAAAACGCACCCTTTGGTTCAAAAATCTGGACATGAGGCATTCCGGAAAGGCGCTCATACATATAGATCCGGCGGCGGTTAAACTCTTCTCTCATGGATACTACTGTATCCTGCTGCCCTGTCAATGCTTCGTACGCAGCCTTCTGCGCAATGGAGTTCGGATTGGAAGTTGCATGGGACTGAATGGCACCCATCAGCTTGGCAATTGCTGCCGGAGCTCCGACATAGCCGATTCTCCAGCCAGTCATTGCATAACTCTTGGACAATCCGCTGCAGGTCAGTGTTCTCTTATAGATTTCTTCACCAAGAGAAGCAATGCTGACGTGCTTTTCCTCTCCGTAAATCAGATACTCATACATCTCATCGGAAACCACATAGAAATCATGCCTGATCGCAATGTCTGCAATCTTCTGCAGTTCCTGTCTGGTATAAATCATACCGGTCGGATTGTTCGGTGTATTAAGTACCAGTGCCTTTGTCTTTGGTGTAACTGCCTTTTCGATCTGTTCTGCAGTTACTTTATATTCGTTTTCCTTCGTACCGTATACAATTACCGGAACGCCATCGGAAAGCTTTACCATTTCGGGATAACTCAGCCAGTAGGGACCTGGAATAATTACCTCATCTCCCGGATTCAGGATTGCATCAAAAATATTGGTAAGAGAATGTTTACCGCCATTGCTGATAACAATCTGATTCGGCTCATAATGAAGTCCGTTGAACTCCTGGAATTTTCTGCAGACAGCTTCTTTCAGTTCGTTTGTACCTGAAGCCGGTGTGTACTTGGTGAATCCGCTTTTAATTGCCTCAATGGCCGCATTGCAGATATTGTCCGGTGTGTTGAAATCCGGCTCTCCCGCTCCGAATCCGACAACGTCTACTCCACCTGCCTTAAGTTCCTTAACCTTTGCAGTAATACTGAGTGTGGATGATGGCTTTACTGACTGTGCTTTTTTCGATAAAGATAAAGACATAAGAATACTCCTCCGACATTTTTGGATAATTGTATACAGATATGCATTGTCGATATCATACTACAAACGAATGCATTTAACAAGCGCTCAAAAATATTTTTTCTCTTATTCTTTTCTCTCCTTTAAAATCTGATTCAGTTCGCCATAAACCGGCAGGCAGTCAAATGTCGCAAAATAATCTCTCGGAGTTTCTGCTCTGCGAATCAGCTCTACACTTCCGTCTTCCTTCAGCAACAGTTCAGCGCTCCACAGTTTTCCGTTATAGTTATAGCCCATTGCGAATCCGTGTGCCCCGGTATCATGAATAAACAGATAATCTCCCATTTCAATTTTCGGAAGCTTTCTGTCAATCGCAAATTTATCATTGTTTTCACACAACGATCCTGTTACATCATATACATGATCGCATGGCATATTTTCTTTTCCCAGTACCGTAATGTGATGGTATGCGCCATACATTGCAGGACGCATCAGATTCACCGCGCAGGCATCAACACCGATGTATTCCTTATAAATATGCTTCTCATGGATTGCCTTTGTAACAAGTGCACCATAAGGCCCCAGCATGAACCTGCCCATTTCCGTATAAATGGCAATGTCGCCCATTCCCTGCGGCACCAGAATCTTCTCGTACTGCTTCCTGACACCCTCTCCGATTGCAGCAATATCATTACCTTCCTGATCCGGCTGATAAGGGATACCTACACCGCCTGAAAGATTGATAAACCTGATATCTGCTCCTGTCTCCTTATGAAGACTGACTGCCAGTTCAAACAGCTGACCTGCGAGCATCGGATAATATTCATTTGTTACCGTATTACTTGCCAGAAATGCATGAATTCCGAAATGCTTCACTCCCTTACTCATCAGAATCCTGTATGCATCAAAAAGCTGTTCCTGTGTCATTCCATATTTGGAATCGCCCGGATTGTCCATGATTCCGTTACTCATCTTAAACAGTCCGCCCGGATTGAATCTGCAGGAAATGGTCTCCGGCAATTTGCCGATCGTCTCCTCCAGAAAATCAATATGTGTAATATCATCCAGATTAATGGTCGCGCCGATTTCATTTGCATAGCGATACTCTTCTGCCGGAGTATCATTGGAAGAAAACATGATCTGACTTCCGGCTGCGCCGACTGCCTTACTGAGCATCAGTTCCGTAATGGAAGAGCAGTCAAACCCGCATCCTTCCTTCATCAGCAGCTGCATGATCACCGGATTCGGAGTTGCCTTTACCGCAAAATATTCACGAAATCCTCTGTTCCATGAAAAAGCCTTATATACTGCCCTTGCATTATCTGCTATTCCCTTTTCATCATATATATGAAACGGTGTCGGATATTTTGTCGTAATCTCCTCAATCTGTTTCTCAGTTACAAATGGTTTTTTCATAAAGTCCTCCTCAGATCATGCCGTTTTCGTTCTGCTTTATTAAGTTACTACTTTTCTGTGATAAAGTACAGAAGTTTTGTAAAATTTTTTTCATTTACTGTTCTTCCTGCGATTTCTGATTCAGATTTTCAATCTGCCAGTCAATCGGTTCTAACCCGTTCTGCACCAGGAATTCATTGCATCTGCTGAAATGTCTGCAGCCAAAAAATCCTCTGTATGCAGATAATGGACTCGGATGAGGTGCCTTCAGAATCAGATGCTTCGGATTCGTCAGCATGGGTTCCTTATTCTGTGCAGGTCTTCCCCAGAGCATGCAGACAATCGGTCTGTCCTGGGCATTTACCGCCTCGATAATCGCATCCGTAAACTGTTCCCAGCCTTTGCCCTGATGCGAATTGGCCTGGTGCGCTCTGACAGTAAGTACCGTGTTGAGCAGAAGAACACCCTGATCCGCCCATTTTTTCAGATATCCGTTATCCGGAATATAGCAGCCAAGGTCATCATGCAGTTCCTGATAAATATTGACCAGTGACGGCGGAATCTCCTGCTGTGGCATAACGGAAAAGCACAGTCCATGCGCCTGCCCCTCCTCATGATAAGGATCCTGCCCCAGAATCAGCACCTTCACATCCTTAAGCGGTGTAAAATGAAACGCATTGAATATATCATCTGCCGGCGGGTATACCACATGCGTACTGTATTCCTGCCTGATAAACTGATAAAGACCGGCATAATACGGTTTATGAAATTCATCACCCACAGCCTCCAGCCAGTCATTTGAAATCATTGCCATGTTCACTTTCCTCCAGCTCCGGTCATATTCTTACCGGAATTTTTCTTTCTGACAGATATTTTTTTACCTCGCTGATCTCCAGCTCCTTATAATGGAAAAGAGATGCCGCAAGCGCCGCGTCAGCATGCCCCTTCACGAACGCATCATAGAAATGCTCACAGGTTCCTGCGCCTCCGGAAGCGATTACCGGAACTGAAACTTCATCTGCAATCTGCCTGGTCAGTTCCAGATCATAACCTGCCTTTGTCCCATCGCAGTCCATACTGGTCAGCAGAATCTCGCCCGCACCGAGCTGATCCGCCTTTGCTGCCCATTCCACCGCGTCAAGTCCCGTATCCACTCTTCCACCGTTTCGGAATACATTCCAGCCGGATCCGTCCGGCCTTCTCCTGGCATCAATTGCGACCACCACACACTGACTTCCGAATTTCTCTGCTGCTTCTGAAATGAATTCCGGCCGGTTGATTGCCGCTGAATTGAGCGAGCACTTATCTGCACCTTCCCGAAGCATTGCCCTGATATCTTCTACCGTTCGGATTCCGCCGCCAACGGTAAACGGTATGAATACCTTTTCCGCGACCTTGCGTACCATATCCACAACGGTTGCCCGTGCATCAGAAGTTGCTGTAATATCCAGAAAGACAAGTTCATCCGCTCCCGCCTTCGAATACGCTTCACCAACCGATACCGGATCTCCGGCATCTCTTAACTGTACGAAATTAATTCCCTTTACCACTCTTCCGTCTTTCACATCAAGACATGGAATAATTCTCTTTGTCAGCATGCTCATACCTCCAGAAAGTTAGTCAGAATCTGCATTCCGGTATCAGAACTTTTTTCCGGATGAAACTGGCACGCAAAAACATTTCCGTCTTCAACGGATGCATCGACCTTCACACCATACTCTGCTGTCGCCTTCACAATTTCAGGATTCTGTGCTCTCAGATAATAAGAATGAACAAAATAGACAAAAGAATTTTCCGGAATCTGCCTAAACAGTCTGCCCCTGCCCGGATACTGCAGGCTGTTCCATCCGATCTGCGGAACCTTCAGTCCGCGGTCTGCAGGGATCTTCAATATCTCACCACGTAAAATACCCAGGCCTTCCACTCCAACCGACTCATCACTTCGGTCGAAAAGGAGCTGAAGACCCAGGCATATTCCCAGAAACGGCGTATTCCGTGAAGTCACTTCACGGATTACTTCCGTCAATCCATATTCATTTAACTTCTGCATTGCATCCCCAAAAGATCCTACGCCAGGCAGAACCACATGATCTGCCCTGTAAATCTCCTGCGGATTTCTTGTTACTGTGACCTGTCTGCCCAGAAACTGAAAAGCTTTTTCCACGCTCTTGATGTTGCCCGCGTCGTAATCAATGATTGCTACCATTCTTCACACCACGCACTTTTACAGCCGCGTTCCCCTGCTTATTTCGTGCGCTTACTTCGTACCTGCAATCTGCTGCAGGCGAGTGGTATATTCTGAATCATCTTCGATTGCCAGAATCTGGTACGCATCATCAAGAGATATACCATAAGTCTCCGTCAGCGCCGATTTAATGTTATCATATGCTTTATTGACTTCATTTTCAACAACATTATCACCGGTTGCCTGTGCCGACTTTTGAATCTCCGGATAAAGACTGATCCCTTTAAGCAGTGAATCCAGTGCTTCTACGGGCATCTTCATCTTTGTATAATTGGTATAGGAATTATAAAAATGTTTCATTCTGCTGATCGTTCTGGCTTTCTCATAAATTGCCTGATCACCGCTGCTGAGTCCGGTCTGGCCGTACAGATCCTTATATGCTGTCCAGTAATCTCCTGACGCATATGCACTTTCTGCCTCACTTAACAGCGCCCGCTGCGGAAATACCATTGACGGAATCGCCATCATAATTCCAAGCGTAATGGCAAACATGAACGCAACAATGATCTTCCTGGGAGCAATCCGCTTCAGCGGCTTATTATCTGCCGGATTTACCGGTTTCTTTTCCTTCTTTGGCTTCGGTGCTTTCTTTGGCTTTGGTGCCTTCTTGGGCTTTGCTTCCTTCGGTTTCTTTTCTTTCTTTGGCTTCTTTTCTTTTTTCTTCTTTCCGCCCGGTGCAGGTGCACCCTTTTTTCCTTCCTTGGAAAGTTCATCCAGAACCTGCTGGTTCTCCTCTGTCAGACTGGCCAGTTCACTGTTTGGAACTGACTCTTCATCTTCTCCCTCTTCTCCACCTTCAAGTGGCTCAAAAAGAGATTTGAACAGCCTTGCCAGGAACCCCGGCTTTTTGCCCGCCTGCTTATCCGCTTTATCTTTCTTTCCGGCAGCAGCATCGGATTTTTTATCCCCCCTGCCTTTTGTACGAGATGCCCGCTCCGGAATCTGATCACCATCGTCATCTGCTCTTTCTGCTTCATCTATATGCTCGGATAATGCATCTTCCAGTAAACTGCTATCTGCTTCATCCTCACCATTCTCTGGCACTTCATCTTCTGACAATTCCTCTGGCGCATTTTCTTCATTCAGACCTTCAAAGAAATTCTTATCTACACTTTCTTTATTATCTGACTCAAAATTGTCTTCAAGTTCTTTTTTTCCTGCTTTTCCTTTCCCCGCTCCTGCATTGGATAGCCGTTTACCCTGTACCATCTTATCCGGACGGATAACTTCCTCTTTCGCCCCATCCACATGATCAAATGCCTGATCAAGCAAATTATCAATCTGATCAGAATTGTCAAGTGAATCTACATCATCTCCAGCCAAACTGCTCATCAATGCATCAAGATCCGAAATATCATCTTTCTGTTGCTTCGTCTCCGGTTCTGAAACATTTACTTTCTTCTTATTTCTCTTTCTGAATAGTCCATGATGCTTCTCTTCAGGCTCCTGCTCTGTTTCAAGCTCCTGCTCCTCTTCAGGTTCATACATCACGGCTTCTTCTGGCATTATTTCAACCGGTTCTTCTTCAGCTTCCGGCTCTGTTTCTAATTCGGTTGATACTTTTTCTTCTTCAGCTGGTATTTCTTCGTTTTCTGGCTCTATTACGTTTTCCGACTCAGCTGATAACGCCTCTTCTGCCTCTGGTTCCTCCTCCGCCTCTGATAGCATTTCTTCTATCGCAGATACGCCTTCGTTTTCTGGCTCAACTGATGAGGCTGTCTCTTCCGGTTCTTCTATTGCTTCCGTTACTTCTGGTTCTGCATCTGATGGTACTTCCTCTGCAATCGGCGTCTCTTCGCTTTCCGGTTTTATTTCTGTTTCCGGCTCTTTTTCTGTTTCTGGCTCTTTTTCTGTTTCCGGCTCTTTTTCTGTTCCCGGCTCAGCTGACGTTGTCTCTTCCGGTTCTTCTGTTACTTCCGGCTCTGCATCTGATGGTACTTCCTTTGCAACCGGCGTCTCTTCGCTTTCCGGCTTTATTTCTGTTTCCGGCTCTTTTTCTGTTTCCGGCTCAGCT
>CAYMBY010000070.1:0-2504 GCA_964388815.1 uncultured Butyrivibrio sp.
TCCATGTTTGTGACAACAAATGTGTACATGTAAACCATCTGGTTTTCCGGCTTTTCAACTTTGCATACCACGCGCCTTTCATAAGGCCATGGACCTGCTTTGTACATGAATTCGCCATAGGCTACTGCATAATCGACTTTATTATTTTTGGTAATCTCATCAAGTTCATCCACAAGATGGGATGCTTTTTCGCGGAGAATGCCATTCTCCTTCAGCCGGATCACATAGCTTGTGCCATTTTCCTCACACTGCTTGTAAAGGTCAGGCGTAGCGAAACCGCTGTCACCACGAAGCAGAATACGGATTGCCGGATAATCATTCAGGTATTCATCAAGTATCGGCTGTAGGAAGTCAACCACTCCGGTACAGGAATACTGTGTTCCATCACGAAGCTGAATTTTGATCAGATCCCCGGTCATTCCATCATAACAGACAAGTGGATGATAGCCATTGCTTTGATAATAAAAGTTAAAGGCTCTGCCTTCCTGTTTGCCGTATGCATCAAGGAGAGTGGAATCAAGATCCAGAATAACAGCCTGTGGCATCTGAATACTGTAAATTTTCTTCCGAAGTATTCTGCCAATCATAAGGAACTGGTTTAAGGTATCTTCATCCATACGGTTAAAGAATCTTGATACAGTAGGCTGTGATGCAAGGGCATCTTTTTCAAGTACAGACTTGAATACAGGATCATTTGTAAGTTCATCGGAAGCATCATCTTCGAAATAACCGGCAATAATCATATATATCATCTGGAGCAGGTTTTCCTGATTCGTATGATATCTGAATAATGCAGAATCATTGGTCTTGAAAGCTTTGCCTAAAAGCTTGTCAATACCAAGTTTGCTTACGAATTCTTTGATAAGAAGTAAGCCTGCATCGGAGGACAAATCTCCTCCATCAAAATTTATTTTAATTTGTCTATTGCTTTCAAGCGATAAGGTGTTTACAATACTCATAAAGGGCTCCTTTTGGGTTTTATTAATGGCTTTGAACACCTTAATTTTACCACATTTGGATGCTCTTTTTTCATTCACTTGATAAGTGAAAAGCAATAGTCAGTTAAAATACAGTAACTATGTGGCTTTCAGCCACTTTTACGGCTGTGCCGTGAATAATCTAGTGTAGTGGCTTGATGATAATTAATCAAAACAGTATGAGCAACCCTCATACCCATTTGGGGTAGAGGGACTTGAGTTTAATTCTGGCATCAGGTGTTTGAAATTGCCAGTTAACGGTTTTCTTTTCAGCATTTCGTTCCTTCTCCCATACGGTTAATTCAGAATGTAACAGAGCAATATCATCAATACGCCGCTGCAGGCACTGCCTGGTCATGATGTTCAGTTCTATCTCGGCGATATTTAACCAGCTCCCATGCTTTGGGGTGTAGTGTATCTCAAGCCTTTTTGTTATCCTTCTGGCTTCTGCCGGATGGAATGCTTTATATAAGGATGATATTTTGTGGGTATTCAGATTATCCATAACAAGGACAATCTTTTTCGCATCAGGGTACATTGTATCGGATAGATATTTTATTTCCTTAGCCCATTCAATTGCAGTGCGGTGTTCATGCACACTAACGTGGTGTTTTCCGCCAAGTGGTTCTATAAATGCAAAAATGCTGCATGTCCCATTCCTTATGTATTCGGAATCAATTGTCAGATCATCCCCTTTCCGCATTGGAAGTGGGGATCTTGCATCCCCGAGAAGCTGATATGGCTTCTCGTCCATACATACTACTGGATAATCCCTGTCAAATGGGAGTTCATATATATCAAGAACATCCTCCATATGTGCTATGAATTCGGCATTTCCTTTTTGGGGGATGCACCAGTATCGGTTCCTGTGTGGTCGGATTTCGTTTTTTTTAATGTGCGCCGGATTGTCTCACGGCTGACAGGCTCTTCAAGGATCATCTTCATTTCGTTTTCAAGAAGTCTGATGGTCCAGCGGTTATGCCCTTCAGGGGCAGGGCTGCATGCAACTTCTATGACTTTAGCTTCTGACCTGCCATTCATCTTGCGGCGTGCATTGTCTGATTTTATGCTCCGTTTCAGAGCAGTGAGATAACTGATTCCCTGTTTTGAAAATCCCGCAACAGTATTTGATACAGTTGCATGGCAGATACCGTTCGATTTATAGCACTGTTCATAGGTCAGCATTTTTCCGTGGTTTTCATCCAGATCAAGAATGATCTGACATCTGCAGCGGACTGTTCTTGATGTGTTCTTTTTTCTGATAATTGCATTCAGTTTCTGGCATTCGCTGTCAGTTAATTGGATTCTGTATTTTTTAGGTCTGCCCTTCATGATACGCACCTCGCTGTTTTCTATTATTTTAACAGAAAACAGTAAAGATTAATAGCCTTATTTGGTCAAATATCAATAAGTCACTACACTAGACTATTTTACCGGTGTAACTGTGCTTGGATTAACAGCGACACCAACGCCAGAAGCTTATACATATTTTAATAATAATATCATAGAGCAGTATACTTATGATGA